>JAIEPG010000004.1 GCA_019749895.1 Candidatus Babeliales bacterium
GAATAGCTGCCTCAAATGCCGGTTCATAGCCTTTTTTAAAAAGTGCTGTGAACAGATTCAATGCAGACTGTCTAACGCCATAATCAGCATGCGATATATTGGTAGCTGCAACTTGAATAGCTGCCTCAAATGCCAGTTCATAGCCTTTTTTAAAAAGTGCTGTGAACAGATTCCATGCAGACTGTCTAACGCCATAATCATCATGCAATATATTGGTAGCTGCAACTTGAGTAGCTGCCTCAAATGCCGGCTTATGGTCTTTTTCAACAAGTGCTTTGAACAGATTCCATGCATAAGATCTAACATATTTATCAGCATGCGATATGTTGTCAGTTGCTGCTTGAGTAGCTGCCTCCAATGCCGGCTTATGGTCTTTTTCAACAAGTGCTTTGAACAGATTCCATGCATCAGATCTAACATATAGATCAGCATGCGATATATTGTCAGCTGCAACTTGAGTAGCTGCCTCCAATGCCGGTTCATAACCTTTGGTGATAAGTTCATTCAAGATCTTACAAGCAGGCTCTCTGAGCCGTCGATCACTATTACTATAGTTGTCTGTTGCACATTGAATGCACCGGTTAAGTCCTTCCGTTAAATTGAGTTCAATCAAGGTTGTGACTAGTTTTTGGAATACTTCAATCTGTAATAAACAATTGTTTTGTTCATTCGTTTGCTTTACCAAATGCGCAACCGCTTCTTTGAGCTGTTTACTGTCTTTATTTTTTGTTGCAAAGTCTGGATTGACATTCAAGGCTGTGGCAATGGCTCGTTGTGCCTGAAAATCTGCAGCAACCGGTAATGTCTTAATCAATTGGCTAGCCAATGAAACTCGGGAAAGATTAGTAGCTCTTGCCATTATAATTACACTTCTCAAATCTTCAGTTTTTTCAATAATCTTTCGAGCAATATCCAATTTCATATTTCCATTGAAAAGATCTTCGGTAAAATAAGAGTATAATCTATTGAATAGCGGAAAAATCTTATTTGATTTGTAAAGATCGAAGAGTAATGTTTCCATAGATTCTGCCTGATTGTAAAGCTGCATAGAGGAAAAATCACGAAGGTTTTGTTGATACTCAACCAACGGCATGCTGTTAAGCGGTCGCTGGGCATATGCATGTCGACCAGGCCTTATGCAGAGCGTAAAATTAGCTATACGGTCTTTTTTAAGAGTAAACTGTAGTTCTGGTATCTGCTCATTATCAAGTTGAGTAAGCACATCGCTCTCAATGCCCCAGTTCAACTTTTGACACAGTTTACCAAATGATGTTGAGTTAAAGTTTGGCTTAAAGAAATCGTTTTCCAAGCTTGCAGCCGGCGCAGATGAGCTTGATGCTTGGCCAGGCGCTGCTTCAAACAGATTTAAATTAAAAAACTGATTCATCATAATGACAATATTTTTTATCGAAGGCATAACTTCAAACACGTGGTAATCATTGCCATCAACAAGCAGATAAGAAGACCCGTTAATAGTAATTTTTTCAAATGTGTGCGGCGTACCGCCAGGAATTGAGTTGCCTTGGCGGTCAAGTGGTACCAGCATGATCTCAATGGTTTGTTTTTGTGCTTTAGGAATTTTTATGCCATTCAATTTGATAAAGCCGCAGGTATTGTTTGGTGCTGCAAAATAAAAACCATTGTCAGTTGGTAGCTTGGCGCGGCCGTAGGTAATGTGTGGCAAGTTTTGGACGATGTTGCCCCAGTCTTGGCGTACTTCCAAGGTATTAGTTGCACTTTCTAAACGATTCCGTTCGGTGCTATAAAAGTTGGCTAGTGCTGCAGAAAAGGTAAGGCCAGTAACGCTGTTGCCAAAAGCGGCCGTTTCTTTTTTGTACGTAACCACATTGCACAAATTGCGAATGGTTGTTTCTACGCAGTCGGCAACCCAAAAAGTCTCAAAAAACGCCCCGCAGTTTTCAGGCAAAAAGGGAATACTTTGACCATAAAGTTGGCGCCTTACTTCAGTTACCACAACGTCGGCAAAGGCATCGCCAGCGCAGGTTTCAAAAATTTCTTTTTTAGATTTTCCTGCAAAGTTTTTTATAAAATCTTCATGCAGTTTTACGTGCGCATCTTCTTGGTAAACGTCGTCTTGCCATGCTTGGTCGAAACTAACGTCGTCAAGAAAAAATTGTTTATCGATCTTTTCAAAAAATGGTACAAAGTCGCTTTTGGAATTTGCTTTTTTGTAGGCAAAGGCAAGCAGCGTGTGTTGGGCGGTGTACGGTCGGTAAACAAAGTCATCAACGTGTACTAATGAGCTAGAGCTCGAAGATGAACTTGAGCTAGAGCTAGAGCTTAATGACGAACTCGATGAACTTGAGCTTGGTGGTGGCACAGGGCTGTTTGTTGCAGCAGTTACCGGCAAACATTCGTTACAGGCTTTTACCAGCAATTGGGCAAATTCTTCAAGTTTTTTGTATACGCTACCGTTAAATTTTTTGAGTAACGCATCACGACGAGCGTATGGTTGCAACCCCGCAATAACCTGTGCAACGTCTGGCTGATTAGTTGTACGTTGGCGTTTTTCACTGCGTGAAGATGGTGCTGGTACTCTTTCTTGGTCCATATTGTTGCGACCTCGCTTGGTGCCCCGTGAAATTGGTGTTGATGAAGAAGCCGCCTCTGGGTACTCTTCTGATAACGATGATGCGATGGCAGGTACCAATGAATGTCCACTTGAGCTTGCGCCTACGCTTGCGCTTGCAGCCAAAGAAGGTGCCGCTTGTTGGGTTTTGTATGTTGCTAAGGTGCTGATAATGTCAGTAATTTTTGCCTGCTTTTTAAAATTTTGCTTGGAAATATTTTGTGCCTGTGCTTTGAGTGTACCAAGTTTTGCTTGCGTACATTCGGTAGTTAATCGTTTTAATTCCAAATATTCTGGATAATCAGTTGCTAAATTACTGAATCGTGGCGATGCATTTTGAAAATCGATGTCATTAACCAGCGCTTGTACCAACGCATCAACGCGCGTTTGGTCATCAGCATGGTTATGCAATTCAAGCGTATTGAGCAAACTACCCACCGTTCCAATTGAAAAGAACCGAGCGGGAATATCTTTTTGCGCTGGCGCAAAACCACCCGGCGGTGCATTAAAAAGTTTTCTAATCAACTGAACCGTTGCATCGTCTGGGTTACCAAAATGGTACAATTTTTCAATGTAGCGCATTTCAATGCCTAGCGCACCAGGTACCGGCGACAAGGTTGCTCGATGCTCCGGCTTAAAAATGTGCCACGTGCCTTTAATATCTTTAATATTGCCTGGCTGAGCAGTTGTTGCCAAAGCCAGTGTGAACATAAGAACTTTTGAAAGTAAACGTAAAAACTTCATGATAACCTCATTTTTTTTATAACTTTATAACCTCTATTTTTTACTCATCATCGTGCAATATTTCAACTTCTACAGGCTGGATGCCTGATTGTCCTGTCATTTCTGTTTTTTCAATAATTTCTCGAGCAAGTGTTTTTATCTTTTCGTCTGTATCATTTTTAAAACGGGTAGCGGCATTGTGTGCTGCATGAAATGCTTTTCCTTGTTCAACCAGTAGGTTGAAAAGGGCTAATCCGTGACGAATAATAGTTAAGTCAGAACTTTGAATGGCGCCTTGTGCTGTATTTTTTATTTCTTTAAAACCAAGATCTTTTAGAATAAATAATTCACAAATATCATAAGCCAGTTGTTGAACTTCTGGGTTGGTATGGTGCAAGTTTTGGTTGACGGTAATAAGTATTTCGTTAATGTTTGATTGTTTCTTAGTGAATCGTTCTTCTAGCAGTTGGTAAACGAGCGATCTAATTTCTGAGTGTTCATAGCTCATGTTTCTTATCACAAACTGATCTGCTAGTTCGCATGCTTGTTCATAATCTTTTTTAATAAGCTTAGAAATTACGTTGAAAGCTTTTCTTATAGTAGCTCTGTTTGATTGACTTATAGTGCTTTGTACCAATTCATTTGCTAGGTCATATATTGCTTTGTTGCCGTGTTGTTGTACGAGCACTAATGCCACTAAGAGTGTGCTTTCTATTTTTTCAAGACTGGCTTCCCGTACAAATTTGTAGGCTAAATTAAGGCCTGCTTCTTTTTTGCAGAGACATTCTAAAAGAATGATAGCTTGTGTTCGAATTTGACAGTCGCTATGAGTTAGATTTTCTAGAGCTGCTTGCATGGCAGTATCAAGTGCTTTGTCCTGTTTAACAAGGTTTTTAAATAGATTGAGCGCTTCTAATCTGAGGTCTTCGTCATTGCTGTTGCTATAATGTGAAGCAAGATCAACAACTCTTTGTAGTTCTGCTTGCAAATTGAGGATGACTAGTATTTTTGAGAAGCTTTGAAGGTTGATTAGTTGATCTTCAGGGTCATCTATTTCGTCTAAAATCTCACTTGTTAATTTTTTGAGTGCTTTTTTGAGCAAGTTATTATCTTTATGACTGATTACAAACTTGCTGCTTTTGGCGAGGTAGTCAGCAATGCTGTAGTCGTTTTCATCAGTTTGGGTAGCATGCAATGATATTATTAATTGGCTGGCAAACCAAATAAAATTCGGATTTATTTCATGGGGGTTTCTTGTTTTAATGATGCGGTGCAAAATTGCGAATTTTTCTTCATCATCCAAAAGATTGCGCATAAAAAAGTTGTTGTGTGCATAAAAACTTTGTTCTTTGTGATAAATGCCAAACTTAATGTCGTAATTTTTATATAAATCCAAAAGAAGCAGTAAGTGTGGGGTTAGCGCATCTTCACGCAATGTTAGGTTTGAACAGAGTTTTTGTTGGTAAGGACTTGGTTTGTATTCAGTGTTTAAGCGTTCGGCACATGCGTGTATTCCTGGTTTGATATAAATTTCAAAGAATGCTTTGCCTTCTTTTTTTTCAACTTCTTGGCTGAGAGTTTTTTCTAGTTCTAGCGTTTGTTCGTTATGTTCTTCATCTAATTCGTGATCATTACTTAGTGTCCATTGGCATGCCAAGCATAAGTCTTTAAAGCGTGGTGAGGTAAACGTTGGGCTGAAAAAATCACCCGTCATGGTGCTTGGCGAAGGGATGCCAAGAAGGTGGTTAGTAATAATGGTAATATTCTTGAGCAATGCTTTAATTTCAAAAAGTTCATATTGGTCGTCTTGGATAAGAATATATGATTTGTTATTGACTGTGATGGTGTTAAACGTGTGTGCAGGCTGTGTTGTAACTCTTTGCGTTGCCGAATCGCGCGGAATAATGGCAACAGTACTGTGTTGGGCATCACTAGGGACTGGGATATTGTTAAGCCTAATAAAGCCATTCAAATTACCTGGGCATTCAAAATAAATTGTTGTGTTGTTGGCAGGTGTTGCCAATTGATAGGTTATATTAGGCAAGTTTTGAATGAGGTTGCTCCATTCTTGATGCACTTGTTGCATGCCTGATGTGTCTTCTTTTTTGTTGAGTAGATTGTTTTGAAAAAATGTGTTCAGTTCTGGTGCAAGAGTGAGGCCGTTGGCATTGCCTGCGGTTCGGGTAGTTTTGTTGTTGGTGGCAATTCTGCACAGGTTGTTTATGGTATTTTCTACGCAGTTGCTAAACTTGATTCCCTTGAAAGAAACTTTTTGGTGTTGCGATAGGCATGGAATAGTTTTGCCGTACAACTGGCGTCTTGTTTCAGTAAAAACAATATCAGCAAAGTCTGCATTGGTAAGACTTTCAACGGTTTCTTCTTCTGATTTTCCGGCTAGGCCAAGCTCAAGGCCTGCATGAATGTCGGTGTGCTCATCGTCAGCGTAAGAATCGCTGTACCAAGCTTGTTCAGGTCTTGTTTCTGATTCAAAGAAACGTTCATTCAGTTGATTAAAATAATCTTTAAAATCTTCTTTAGAATTTGTCTTTTGATAAATCCAGGCAAGAAGGGTGTGCTGGGCCGTGTAAGGTCTGTACAATAATCTATCGAGCAATTTGTAACTTGGCCCGGGTTGTGATGCCGAAGATGAAAGCGTAATTGTATTGGCAGTATAGAAATATTGGCATTCAGCGCAAGCGTCCACCAGTAATTGTGCAAAGTCTACAATATGCTTATAGATAGGCATTTGTTTGGTGTTAAATTTTTTTGCCAATTGTTCGTGCTCTGCGTGAGGCTTTAACCCTTCAATAATTTGAGCGACAGAGTACATTTCTTTTTGGCGCTGTCTTTTTAGTGTTTTTTCTTTGTGAGAACTTCTTGATCGTTGTCTTTTTCTTGAGTAATCATTTTGATTATCATCTTCAGCATCAGAGAAGGTGCTTTGAGAAGACGACGATGAGGCAGCCCCGCTTGAAGAAGTGCTTGAAGAGATTCTTTTTTGCTTGCTCATTTGAATATTTTCTTTTTCAAGAGTTTCTATAATTGTTGCCAACGGAGCTTTTCTCAAGATTGGTTTATTCAACAATTGAAGGGCTTTTTGTTTGAAGAGACTAAACTTATCGTTCGATCGATCGAGCTCTTTTTTGAGTCTGAGGTATTTAACAAAATCTTTAGCGTCTTGAGTAAACGTTTGATTGTTCAAATTAATTTGAAAGTCTTGGTCATTTACGAGTGTTTCTACAAGAGGATAGAAAGCAAAAGTGGGTGAATTTTTATATGTTTCCAGGATATTCAAAAGCTTGCCAACCGTTGTCCGAGAAAAATATCGAGCAGGAACGCTTACTTGCGTTGGTGCAAAGCTGCCAGGAACTACATGAAACAGCTGCCGGATTAACTTTATGGTTGCATGCTCTGGGTTACCAAAGTGATAAAGTTTTTGCAGGTACTTCATTTCTATACCAAGAGCACCACACGCTAGTGAGAGTGTGAGGCGGTGTTCGGGTTTTAAAACGGTATCGGTACCTTTGAGGTACTTAACATCGTTTGGCTGCGCGGTTGTTGCCAAGCCCAGGGCAAAAATAAGAACTTTTGATAATAAACGTAAAAACTTCATGATAACCTCCATTTTTTCTATCCATTGATAGTTTAATATATTCTAACAGAAATTTAAATTTCTGTAAAATGGAGCTAAATAGTGGCAAAAAGAAGCGATTTTTGATGTTTTTAGGGCTGGGGCGGGTGGCCTGAGGGTAGCTGGGCGGCTTTGTAAAGACCTGACCTTAGAAACACTATTTCTGTGAAGAAAAAATGGTCTGATCCAGGAAGCGCAGCACCTTCTTTTGGTACATTGGCGTATGATACGTATGCAGCCAGCCGTGGCGGCAGCGGGGGCCTATCCACAACCGAGTATCTTTGTTTTGGGCAACGGCATACAGTTGCAGGCTATTTTCTGGATTAATAAACTTGTCGTTGCAGGAGTGAATGAACAAAATGGGCTGTTTAATCTTTTTTACACTTTCGACGGGCGACATGTTGTGGATATCGCAATTGTTAACATAATGAAACATGGCGCGGGCGATGGGGAAAAATGGGTAGTAGGGCAGGCCGACCTTGAGCGTGAAGCCGCGCAAAAACATGGTTTTAAGTTCTGAAAACGTTGAGTCGATAATTAACGCATCACACAAATCTTGTTTAACTTCTGCTGCTTTGAGTGCGGAAGCGCCGCCCATTGAAATTCCCAACACAATCAGTGGCAATGTATTGTCATACTGTTTCATAAAGTCTGCCGCCGCAATAACGTCTTTGTACTCATGACAACCAATTGACGTAGTGCTACCAGGGCTTTGGCCATGAGCACGAAAGTCGAAGATTAAAATGTTGTACGTTGGAAACATATCTATCAGGCCGTACATAAACTCTTTGCAGCCTTGGTAGCCATGACACAACACCAAATTTGCTTGTGCATGTGGTCGTGCAAAAAGCAGGCCCTGCAACTCAAAATTATCGCTTGTGGTAAACGCGACGTGTTGTACGTCGCTACGCTTGAGTAACTCGCTGCGAATATCAACAGTGAGTGTAGAAAGTTTGGTGCCGTAAACAATGCGATCACCGGCGCTGACAAAGCGGTAAACGGTGTAGTACGAAATGCCCAGCACGGTCATGAGTGTGATAAAAAAGCAGCCCAGCGCAATAAAAAAAGAGCTGCGCGAAAGGTGTATCATTACAGCTTCAATCCCTGTTCATAAACGTTTCTTCCTGCCAAAAAATGCCAGTGAAGATGGAAAACACTTTGTCCAGATGCGCGCCCGTTGTTGCTGACAATATTAAACGATGGAGGGGTAGTAAGTGTTGTGCTTAATTCTGTGACCATGTTTACCATAGCAAGAGAAAAGTCTTTGTCTGCGGGCGTTAACGCACTCATATCAACAATATGTTTTTTAGGAATAATTAAATAATGAACTGGTGCTTTTGGTGTGATATCTTGAACGACAATGACATATTCATTTTCGGTGATTTTTTTTGCGGGAAGAGTTCCCTGAATGATTTTACAGAAAATACATGAGGGACTGAACATTTCCATACTCTTCTCTTTCTCTAGGAAATTTCACGGGACTTAGCCCTTCGAGACGCCCGTCTTCGCTTTTCAAGCTACGACGCGCTCCTCAGGGAGAACGGGAGAAATGTAACAAAGCTACTTTGCAAAGCAACCTGAAACTTATTTGTATTTCATTAAAAAAGGCTGGCCTGCCAACCGAAGCCACGTAGGGCGTAGGTTGGTGCCGAAGGTCGGACTCGAACCGACACGGTGTCGCCACCGCGGGATTTTGAGTCCCGTGCGTCTACCAATTTCGCCACTTCGGCATGCCCATGTAATTACGCACTATGCTACCAGAATGCTGCATAACGTCAAGAGTTTTGCATGCTTTTTTAAGGTTTTTTAAAGTGTGCTGGCCAAATTGAAGATTGGTAAATAAATGCTTAGCATCAAAATAGTAATGATTATGCCTACCAGGATAAGCAAAAGTGGGTTTGCAACGACTGTTAAAATATGCAGCGAGCGTGCTAGTTGTGTTTGCAAGGCAATCAGCATTTTGTCGAGCATGAGTGCCAGCTTGCCTGTTTGTTCGCCGGTTGAAACAAACGCAATAACATCATCAGGAAAGTAGCGCGTGCCACTTTGTTTAAGCGCTTTTTCAAACGATTTGCCTTGCGTGATAGCGGTGCTTATCAACTCCAGCTGATGCTTAAATTCTCCGTGCTGTGCGGCTTGTTGAGCAACGGTTAGTGCCTGGCTGAGTGTGGTGCCGCTTTTGAGCAGCATAGAAATCATTTGAAACGAGTAGATCAAGTTTGAGTAGAGCCATATTTTACGCACAAACGGTGTGCGTGCTACCAACCAGTCGGTTGCTGTTTTAACGCGTTCAAGTTTGAGCAGTAGGCGCGTGAGCGCTATAAAGCCGGGAATGCTTAGCCACACCAGCAAGCCTGCCGGTGCGCGCAAAAACGAGCTCAGCGCAATAATGTGCCGTGTGAGTGGTGGCAGCTCTTTGCCGGTGGACGTAAACAGTTCTTGAAACTGCGGGATAATAAAAATCATGATACAGCCAACAATGAGCAGGGCAAACGTGAGCGTGATGCCGGGCAGCAGGGCTGCTTGCTTGAGCTTTTTGGTTAGCTGGATGCGCTGCTGCAGGTAGGCAACAATGGTATAAAACGAGTCGGAAAGTTTACCCGCGGCTTGGCCTGCCTTGACGGCGTTGATAATAAACGGCGAAAATGCCCCTGTTTGCTCGAGAGCGTGCGAGAAGCTATTGCCGCAGGTTATTTCTTTTATCAGGTGCTGGGCGTGACCCTTGAGCGTTTGGTTGCTGGTTTGTTTGGCGACCAGTTCAAGCGCGTGTGCAAGATCTATGCCGCTTTCAAGCAGGAGTGCCAATGTTGCAAAAAAGCGTTCTAGTTCTTGTGGGGCGAGTTTTGTGCGGCTCAAATGCAAAAACGAGAAGAGTGGTTTCTTTTTGGCATACGACAAAAGGGCTATCTGTCGGTCGAGTAGTTCTTTTTTGAGCGCTTCGGGTGTAACCGCCTCGTGGTAGCCGTGTTGGTTGTTGCCGTGTGCGTCAATGCCTTTCCAAAAAAACGTTGGCATAGCACCCTCGCTAAATAGTCATTTGCACTTCAAGCCCCAGTTCGAGCAAGATCTCTTCTTTTGAACGTTTGGTATCAATTTTTATTAATTTTGACCGAGAAGTTGCGCCGCGCACAATTTCTACGTTGTTTTGTGCTACGTTGAGTTTTTTGCTCAAAAATTTTATCAACTCAGCATTGGCCTTTCCGCTCTCGGGCGCGCTTTTTAAGTAGCATTTGATTGTGTTGTTTTTGTCATAGTTTAATGCTTGTTTGCCCGCATTTGGGGTTACTTTTATTTCAAGGAGAATGCTCATAACGTCCCTCTCACTAGCGTTTTTCGTAAAAAAACAAAAAAAATGATAGACAATTGCGACATTTTTATTATTATTTCATATACTAACTCAAGGTAAGAAGATACAGAAATAGATTGAAATACCCAAGATTATAAAATAATATGCGCCCATAGCTCAATTGGATAGAGTATCAGACTACGAATCTGACGGTTAGAGGTTCGAGTCCTCTTGGGCGCACCATCCTACGCTCGGCGTGCTTAGGCACTTGTAGCTTTGGACGGCAGGCTTTTTGTTTTTTGAGGAGGAGAGATGGCTGAGTGGTCGAAAGCGCTTGCCTGCTAAGCAAGTATCTCGGGAAACCGGGATCGAGGGTTCGAATCCCTCTCTCTCCGCCATACTTCGCCAAGGCTTCGTATGGCACGGCCATTTTCTTAAATGATTGATATTGATAGAAAAGTTGGCTTTAATTAAAAAGCGAAGTATGCCCTTCGAAGCTTGAAAAGCGAAGTAGGGCTGGCAGGCCAACCAAGGCCCATTCACTTTGAAAAACAAATTCTAATAAATCACGTTCTAAACGTGGAGAGATGGCTGAGTGGTTGAAAGCAACGGTCTTGAAAACCGTCATACCGGGAAACCGGTATCGGGAGTTCGAATCTCCCTCTCTCCACCATCCTACGCTCTGCGTGCTTTGCACTTGTAGCTTCGGATGGCAGGCCATCTTTTTAAAGGAAGTGAAGTAATGAGCAAAAGCACGTTAGGCCTTCCACTTGAATACAGCACACTTCATAAATTCTACGATGCGCTTTGTTCAGGCGACACTGATTCAAAAAATAATCTCATAGAAACCATACTTAAAAAACACGGTGTTAAGACGGTGCTCGATCTTACGTGTGGCACCGGCTCTCAAGTCTTTTGGCTTGCAAAGCGTGGCTATAAAGTTACCGGATCTGATATCAGCCCAGCTCTTTTGGCTCAAGCTCGAGAAAAAGCGCAGCAAGAAAAACTTGATGTAACCCTGCTTGAAGGCGATATGCGCACGGTAAAAGTTGGCGCTTTTGATGCCGTTATCACCATCTTTAATGCTGTGGGACATCTGACAAAGGCCGACTTTGAAAAGGCTATGCAAAACATACACAGTAATTTAAACGATGGCGGGCTGTATGTTTTTGATATCTTTAACTTGGCTTCTATGACCGATCAGGTAGTAGATGATTTGACGATGGATGCACAAAAAACCATTAACGGCATCAAGATTCATCATGTTCAATATTCCAAAATTGACAGAGAAACTGGTCGTCTGACTTCGTACGATTCTTTTACGCTTCAAGAGCGTTCTGGCAAACCACAAGTTTTAACGGGCGAATTTACGCTGCAAATTTATACCGCACAAGAGCTTACAGAAATGCTGGCAAGATCTGGCTTTAAAGTTCTTGAGCAATGTGGCCTTGATGGGTCAACATTTTCAGATCAAAAAACTACTAATATTTTGACTATTGCACAAAAGCTCTAAAGGAGCTCAATTCTGCTTGTTTTTTTAAATGTTACAAAACACCATGAAGCCAGCTTGACTCAATTTAGTAAACTTGTATACTATATCTATGCTTACTAAATTATTATTATTTAAAAAAGGAGACAAGTAATGTGGAAACAATCGCACAGCAAGCTGTATCAGAATCTTAAAAAAGAAGAGATATGGCGTTTGTGGACCGATGTGAATAGCTGGGCATCATGGCATGATGATCTGGATTATTGCACCATGACCGGGCCGTTTGTGGTGGGCAATTATTTTATGTTGAAACCAAAGGGTGCTTCAGCAGTAAAAATTGAACTGACTGAAGTTAACGAAGGGACGTCATTTACCGATTGTACAACGTTTTTGGGTGCAAAGATGTACGACACGCACACGCTTGAAGAAACGCCGAATGGTTTACTACTCAGCAACACTGTTGTTGTTACGGGTCCTCTGTACTGGCTGTGGGTAAAACTGGTAGCACAAAAAGTTGCGAGCACCAGTGATGCGCACATGGACATGTTGGCACATCTTGCAAGGGCCAACAATGACTAAGTCGCCATTCGGTTTTAAAAAGCCAGAAGACAGTCCCGGTTTTTTATTGTGGCAGACAACTATAATCTGGCAGCGACGGATAAACAAAGCGCTTGATGAATATGGCGTTTCGCATGCGCAGTTTGTGATCATGGCGCTTTTGTTGTGGTTTCAAGAAAACAATTATGAGAGTAATCAAGCTTTGATTGCTGATAAATCTAAGCTTGATAAAATGACCGTTTCAAAAGCGCTTAAAAAATTGGTGGAACTTGGGTTTGTTCAGCGGACTGAAGATACGCGTGACACGCGCGCTAAGGTTGCTCAACTGACCGAAAAAGGCAAAACGATGGTTAAGGTCCTCGTGCCGATTGTTGAAGGGATAGACAAAAAGTTCTTTGGCAATGTTTCAGTTTTTGATCAGCAGCAGTTAATCAAAATTTTAGGTGCGCTGCTTGAAAAAATACGCGATTAGTTAGTGCAACTTTTTACCGTTAGGCGCCTTTGGATCAGTCGTTGCTAAACAAATAGCGCCGCTTTCATCCGAAAAGCCAACCAATAAAAATTGCGATACAAAGCCGGCAATATTTTTTTCACCCAAATTTACGCAGCCAACAATGCTGCGTCCAACCAATGTTTCTGGCGTGTAGTGCACGGTTACTTGTGCCGATGTTTGTAGTACGCCAATTTCTGGTCCAAAGTCGGCCCATAGTTTATAGGCCGGCTTTTTTGCTTTGGGAAAGAGCTCAGCTTTAACAATAGTTCCTGAGCGTAGGTCAACGCGTTCAAAATCGTCATACGTTATTGTTGTCATGGTGATCTCAACTTTAGTGTTATGATCGAGTTGCCAAGTTCTTAAGCGTTTCGAAATTTTCTTGTAGGCGCTCAAGCGTTGGCTTTTGCATGCTGCGGCTTTGTGGGTCATAGCAAGCAAGTACTATTAAAGCGGGTACGCCAATAATTACTGTTGTGCCGCCGAGGAGTTTAAGGGCGTTGCTCCATAGAGATGTTTCTTCAAAATAATGCGTACGTGTAACTGATTCAATTGAGCGTAATTGCGCAACGATATGCTCTTTTTTCTTGAGCAATATTTTGTAAATTTCGTCGACATCGGGGCGTTCAAGATCGCGAATGTTTTCAATATCATCGTTGATTTTTTCCAGTTGTTCTAAAAGCTCGGCGAGTGTTATTTGTTGGTTTAAGTTCTGTTCAAAAGTTCGCGTGGCAAGGAGTGTATTCATTTTTTTGCAAGGAGCAAGTCCGCTATTTTCTAATGTTTTGGTGAGTGCGCTAGGAATTGGCAAGAAGGTAAGGCTTAACATCAGTCCAAGACAATATCTTTTCATAGCTAATTCCTTGTGAGTTAATTTTTTACTTTAATAACATGTTCAAAATAAGATCAAAACTGAAATACTATTGCAATAATTTTGTATTCTTGCAAGGTCTAATTTTTTATTTTTTTTCAATTTGCAAAAGATTGCTATGGTGATGCATCTTAAGTGTGATTTTTTGTATGCTACGTATCATAAGTCGCTCCATTGTTTTATGACAAGTTTTTTGTTTTTTGTGAAGGGGAAAAGATGAAGATGCGTATGTTTAAGCACGTTGTGTTTGTGCCAGGTCTTTTGGTTGTAGCGTTTTTTTGTGTGAATATGGGCGAGGGTGGGCAGCAAAAAAAATATAGCTCAGGTACTGGAGATCCCGCTTTTGCAGCACTTGAAGAGGGTGCTGGAAATTATTCCGGCAGCATTTTTGATGAAACAACAGAAACAAAATTAAGCGAGTTGTCATTTTTTGGGAGCACCAATGTTGGAGGCTTACGTCAAGAAGATAACGATTCAACAAGCAGTTTTGACATGGCCAGAATTCATACCATAGAAGTTGTAGAACCTAATTTTCAGAGCAAACGTTTTAATCAAACTTTTGTACGGGTAAAAGTAACGTTGAGATCGAAAAAAAATCCAGAGAAGTTAAAAACAGTTGAAGTGTTGGTGCCTCATCGCGTGACCGTGTGTGGTGTGGAAGATGAAACAGGGATGCATAAAGCATGGTTTTTAGAAAAAATTAATAAAATTGTTGTTCATCAACGACTTGACCAAGCGGCTAGTGCTGCAGCACCGGAACGATATGGCAGGCGTAAGCGTGCAGAAAGAGATAAGGACAATGAATCAACTCAAGTAAAAAAAAAACGGTAAATGTTGCCGATGAAAACCCGTTGGGCGAACCGGAAAAAGAGCGAACATTGTGGCAAGCGTTTATGATGGTTCTTGATGCTATTATCGATATTATTAAATTGATTTTTAAGCCATTAATTAGTTTTTTGCCATGGTAATCTAAAACGTTGTTGCAGCATACTGTCCTTGGGGGGCGGGGGGATTTATGAACAAGTATTTAAAAAAACAAGCGACAGGTGCTTTGGGGGTCTTGCTGCTGGTGTTTTTTGTAGGTTGTGGGAATAATGACAGCCGTACTGAGATTATTGTTGTTAGGCACGGCCAGACCGACTGGAACGTGATCAAGCGTACGCAAGGGCATACCAACGTTCCGCTCAATGCCGTAGGCATTAAGCAGGCTGAAGTGGTGGCAGATTATTTGGCCAACAATTACATGGCGCCCAACATTGTTGCTATTTACAGCAGTACGCTTTCGCGTGCGTATACAACTGCGCACATTATTGCCGAAAAAATTGGTGCGCCGGTGTACCAAGATGTGCGTTTGTGTGGCTACCGCAAAGGCATTTTTCAGGGTTTAACGCGTGCTGAAATAAAAGAGCAGTTTCCTGATATTGCGCATCAAAAGGTGTATGACGATTCTGGCCAAATTCCTGGTGCTGAGCGCAGGGTTGAAATGGAAAAAAGAGTGAGTGATGCGTTGCGTGAAATTGCTGAAAAGCACCATGGTAAACGCGTGGTTGTTGTGTCGCATGGCGGTCCTTTGCGTGCAATGTATCACTGGATTAAGGGCGAAAAGAACGATAGAACGCTTCCGTATAAAAAGATGAAAAATGCTGCCATTGGCATCATTTCAGTTGTTAATGATGTTTGGAAGGTTGACGAGTGGGCCAACGACGAGCATTTAAAAGTGCTTGAGCCAAGGCCTGATGTTGTTCAGCAGCTTGAGCGTGAAATGGCAGAGTAGTTTTTAAGATAATAAAAGAGAAGGGGCTGCGAATAGTTTTTCGCAGCCCCTTCTCTTTTTGAAAAGACTAAACTTACGATTGTTGTGTGGTTCTTTATGGGCGTGCTGCTTCGGTAATTTCTTTGATTGTTTCTTGGAACTGAGGGCGGAATTCTTCGCTTATAAAATAGTTAAAGTCATCTTCGAGCATAAAAGTGTAACGGTTGGCAAAGCCGCCAGGAATTGCCAACGTGGCAGCTGTGAGAATGAACGTTTGGTGAGCATTGAGGAACTTGCCATTGTTGAGTAAAATGCGTTCTTTTGGTGAGGCGCTTATGACGAAATCTGCGGGGAAATTTCCTTCGACTCTTGCTAGATCAATAAGTTCTTTGGCGAAGTAGAGGCGTTCTGTTGACCATGCGCTTAAACGTGTTTCTTGTACTGAATTTTTTTCGTTGAGCTCATCTGCGCAGTCGAACCAAACCTCAGATTTTTTGACAACTTTGTGCAACATTTCATCTGCTTTTGCTACGATGTCTTGGTGGTCGGCGATAAATTGTCTAAGGCCTTTTTGTTCAAATTCGAGATACAGGTTATACACCGAGCCGCTCAGTTCTATATTATTTTCTGCTGCATACTTGCGTACAGAAAGAAGGGGCTCATGAATCATTTCTTTGCTTGCGAATTGAATGATTTTTTCGGGCAAGTTGTTGATGCTGTCGAGCAATGCTTTTTCAGCAGCACCCGCTAGCTGGCTATTTACAAAAAGCAATGAGATAATAAAAAATTTTTTCATATAAAATTCCTTAAAAATTAAACTTACGATTGTTGTACCATGAGGTTGGCAAGTATTTTTCGGAATTGTGGCTTGAATTCTTCGCTGACAAAATAGTTAAAGTCATCTTCAAGCATGAAATCATAACGATAGGCAAAGCCGCCAAGAATTACCAGCGTAGATGCCGCTAAAATGAATTCTTGAGATTCGTTGAGTTTTTTGCCATTGTTGAGTAGGATGCGTTCTTTTGGTGAGGCGCTCACAACAAAATCTGCAGGGAAGTTGCCTCGTTCTTTTGCTTGAGCAATCAGTTCTTTGCTGAACTCAAAAAATTCTCTTGACCATGCCTTTAGTCGCGTATCTTGTGTTGAATTTTCTTCATTCAGTATGCTTGCCATATTGAACCAAACATCCGTTTTTTCGATAACCTCGTGCAGTATGCTATCTGCTTCGTTTACGATGTTTGGGTTTTCGGTTATGTATTGTCTAAGGCCCATTGCTTCCAATTTTAAGTACAGTTCATATACCGAGCCGCCCAGTTCTATGCCTTTTTCTGCTGCTTGAGCGCGTACAAAGGCCAGCGTTTCAGCGATCATCTCTTTGCCTGCAACTTGCAAGACTCTATCCGGCGTGTTTGCGATGTTGTCAATTTTTACCGTTTCTGCTACTTCTGCTGCGGCGTTGAGTTGGCTGGTTGCAAAAAGCAGTGAGATCATAAAAAGTTTCTTCATAACAGACTCCTAAAAAAGGGTTAGAGTGTTTTGATAAAACTTAAAGCGTTGAAATATTTTTTGCAAGCAACGGTATTTTTTAAAAATTACTCTTTGCTGCACTCATAAAAAATAATTGGTGTGTTGGGGTTGGTTGCCGGTTCTTTCTGATAATTGCGATATTTTTTGATATGAGAAAAGCCTGCTTGAGCAAGCAATGTATCCATTTCGTCAAACCGGTAAAGATACATATAAAAATCTTCTTCTTCAGTTGCCTGAACCGTATCGTTAACGATAGATTCATACCGGCAGAGTGATTTGAACAGTTGCTTTTCTGGTTCGTACGATATCAGTATTTTGAGCGCAATCTGCGAACCGTCGGCTCGCGTGTTGGTAATCTGCCGCCATACGCCGCTGGGCTGTGGTAGTGATGCAACCGTTTCAATTTCCAAAACAAATTTCCCGCCTGGTGCTAAATGGCGGTACATAATCTCAAGCCCCTTTTTTGCCGTTTCAAGATCTGAAATTAAGCCCCACGAGCCGAAGGGAACAAAGATAAGTTTATACTGTTTTTTGTTATCAAAATCTTGAACAAACTCTTGCCATACCGGCGCTGGTTGGTTGCTGACCTGTGCATAGTTTTGTTTGAGTGCCTCCAGCATGTAGCTCGAGGCATCAAAGCCTTCAACATCAAAACCTGCTTGGAGCATGGGAATAAGAAAGCGACCGGTGCCGCACATTGGTTCTAAAATTGGCCCGTTGGCGCGATGTGCGTAGTCTAAAAAAAATGCTAAAGCTTCCGGCGTTTCTGAGCGATGTTTGAGCTCAAGATCGTAAAATTCGGTGCATAATTTTTTATACGTGGTCAGCTCTGAGCGCGGCATGCATTAAAACCTTTATTTAAAAAGAGGCGGTTTGATTTTTACCAAATAGCCATACTAAAGTTTTTTGCTGCGAATGTAAAAAGAGGCTTGTAATAAATATACGTATCCAGCCTCTTGTTGTCATCAGTCTTGCTAAAATATTGATTTTTGAGGCTTTCTCTAGGCACACTGATCATGTATTTGATACTAAAAAATTATTAAAAAGAGAGGCTATTATGAATAAACTTTTTAGAGCGATCTTGATTTTAGCATTACTTCTTGGGGCTGGTTATGGTGCTTTAAAGCTTTATAATTTTGTCATTGAAGATGCTACAAGAAAAATTCAAAAGGGCGTTGCCAAAGGCATTGGTAATGCCATTAACCCTTTGAATTTGCCTGGAAAATTGTTTGGCAAATAAGCCTGTCCTGACTCTTCGGCAAGCTCAGAGCTAAAGGCTCTTCCCGCCTGCCCTGAGGAAGAACTCGCAGAGTTCTGTCTCGAAGGGTCGAAGGGACTATAAATTATAGCTCGTGATCAATGTTTTCTTTGTAGTCGTCAATTTCTTCTTTGGTTACCAAGCCGCTGATTGCAAAGGCACGCTTAAGCGCCATGGCCTCGGCAACTTTGAGGATCATGGCATTGGTATATTGTTGCCAGATTGGTGCCTCTTTTTTGTAATATTCTTTGATGCTAACAAAAACGGTGGTAGCCTTTTGACGATCTTTGCGAAAGACGCTACAAAAAGCGCCGGTTAGCTTTGATTTATCAAACGTCAGGTGTTCTTGGCCGTAAGTAATGTGCAGGCTGCCGTTTTCTCGTTTGACTAGTTGGTCGCCTTGGTACACCACATCACTTTCAATGCCATCAAAGTTTTCGTTGAGGTTGGCTATTTTTAAGTAGCCGTCTCTGCTGGTGATAATGGTCGACTTGCCACCATATTTTATAAAGTAGATTTCTTTTTTGAGCGGGTCAAGGTTGTAGGCCTTGCACAAGTACATAAACGTTTTGAATTCATCGTCGGTGGCGGTTGGTGCTGCTATTTTTCTGATGTGGTCAAGATTTTCAAGGGGCGCCGAAGTTTTGGATCTTTGTGTCATGGTCTGTGTCATAGTTTGCTCAGTCAATGGTGGGAATAAGTTGTTTTTGTAAAAATGCTTGTAAGTTGTAGCAAGAAAATAACTTTTTTACAAGTTAAGCAGCGTCCGGTAGCCAGGCGCTGTGTTCAATCAAGTGGTCAATTTGTTTGAGCGAGTGCCACACATTAAATTTTTGGTTGTACAGGCGAGAGACTGCTTTGTAATGGTAGCATATGGCTCTAATATTGCGCTTAGCGCACTCTTCCTGCAATGAAACAAGTTCATCGTGTGTGTCGTCAAACAAAATGATGGTGCTTGGCTTGAGTTTAAAGCGATCTAAGAAAGCGCCGATTAGTGTACCTTTTGGTATGTGGTTGCAGCAGATAAGTCCGTCGTACAAGACCGGATGGTTGTTGCGGTACGTTGGTAAGGTATCAAATGTGACATTTTCAAATTCGTTGCACAACACAACACCAAAATCTTTGAGCATGTTTGCGCGCCACGCTTGCGTGCTTTTGATCAGGCCATACGTTCCCGTTTCCATGCCGGTGATGCCAACAACGTGGGCCCCTTGTGTGTGAAGCTTTTTGATAACATTGGTAACTTCGGGTTCAACCAGTTTGCGTGGTGCTTGTTCGAGCATCAAGCTGTACAAGCGCTCACCTTTGCCGTTTTTAAACAACAAGCTTGGGTGCTTGAGCAGTGTGAGCACTCTTAACGAAAGCGGCAAGTAAAAAGTACGCGGCAGGTAGTCGTCTGCCGTAATAAGCGTGTCGTCACAATCAAAAAAGACGAATGTCGAGCTATTAGCTTGTGCAAGTTCGTCTTGGACTTGGTTGATTGAATAAATTTGCGGAAATATGGCTGGCTCTTCGGGCGATGAATAGTAGCCAGGGCCGAACTGTATGGCCATGGCGATGACTGTGATACCAAGTACGAGGGCTATAATTTTTTTCATGATTGTTACTTTCTTATTTTTTTATTAATGCAATCAAACGCATTGGCGCTTCAGTGCCACCAACAGTTTTTATTGGCAGCGCCATGCTGTAGCTGCCAACGGGCGGCAGGCGGTGCGTGTTTGCCACATTTTCTACCAAATATTTTCCAGCACCTAGCACGGTAGCGTGCACAACATAGTTATCACTTGGCCTGTCAAAACCGAGCGTATCGATGCCAAGTCCTACCACATCTCGCTTGAGCAGTAATTGTGCAGCTGCAAGCGATACGCTGGGAAACTGATGGTTGTTGCGGTAGCGTTCAGGCTCATGCCAAAATTGCTCCCAGCCGGTGCGAATAATAACAAAACTCTGAGGGTTGATGGTGCCGTGCCGCTTTTCAAATGTTTCAATGTCATCAATTGAAAGACGGTAAAGTTGATCGGCTTTCTCAGAAATATCTATGACTACGCAGGGCGCAATTAACTGCTCAAGGGCCAACATATCGATTGTTGTGCTGCCTTCAAAACAATGAGCGGGTGCGTCAATATGCGTGCCAATGCCTGCGTGCATCGTTATGAGTTGAACGCGAAATTTTGTATCCGTGGTGCAGTCGGCGTAATCCAATGCAACGCTTTGCTCAAACCCGCAGCTACCGTCCCACGAGGGGGTTGTTGCAGAAAGGCTGTGTGTTAAGTCGATTATTTTAAAGGGAAACGACATTGTTTGATTCTTTCTTGTTTATTGAATGGGACGACAAAATTAGTGTATGCTGCAGGAAGCGAGAAATCAATGTTTTTTCTGAGTAAAAATTTGTAGTTGGGAGCGTCATGAGTGACGGATTATCGGTAAAAAATGGCATCGTTATTCCTTTGCACGAGTTAGAAATTACCAGCAGCAGGGCTGGCGGGCCGGGTGGGCAGCATGTGAATAAAACAAGCACGCGTATAACCGTGCGCTGGCACGTGCCCAGCACCACCGCTTTGGACGATGCGCAAAAAGCACGGGTCATGCAAAATCTGCAATCGCGTTTGACTGTTGATGGCGATTTGATTGTGCACAATAGTGCATCGCGCAGCCAGCAACAAAATAAAGAAGAGGCGTTGTTGCAGTTGGCACAACTGGTGCGCAAGGCGCTACATGTTCCCAAAAAGCGGATAGCAACCAAAGTTTCAAAGTCGGCCAAAGAAGCACGATTAAAAGTAAAGTCGCACAAAAGTACGATTAAAAAAATGCGGAGCAAGAGAATTTCAGAAGATTAGTTACGATCAGGGCGAGCGTCTTAACTAATCTGAGTCCGTTTATCCTGAGCTTGTCGAAGGATCCAAGGGGGGAAGGGTGAAAAAAAACGAGATCATAAGCTTTTTCAAGCGTTATGGAAAAAAAGTAGCAGGTGTTGTTTTGATTGTTATGGGGGTTGTAGGCATCTTTTTGCCATTTCTACAGGGTATTTTGATGATTTTGGCAGGCCTTGTTTTATTGGGCAATAGTAAGCTTGCCGATAAGCTGTTTGTTTACAAAGAGTGCTTGCTTGCCTATCTGCGTAAAAAATTTAGACGTTAGCTTTTGAATAAGCGTTTATACAAAGAATCGTGGTGTGCCGTTAAGCCAAAGAAGCGTCCAACATACTTTACCAGCGAAAAATAAACGATTGGTGTGATTACCAAAACGACAAGCGTTAAAAAGATTGTTTTAATGACGAGCAGCATACATATCCTTGGTAATGTCTGAAAGGGTGAGGGCCGGCCAATCTTGAACAATATGTGCCAGCTTGCCATGATCGGTAAATGACGTTGTTTTTATGAACAAGCGCACTACTGTTTTTTTGCGATGTTTGTGTGCGGTAACAATACAGCTACGGCCGGTTTTTTGGCAAAAAAGCATGCCTTCCTGCTCTTGAGAAAAATCAATAATCTCCCAGCCTTCACGTTCCATTTCTTTGCGATAAAAGTCTTGAACTTGATTAACGGCTAACGAGCCGTGATACGTGAGTGTCTCGGCTTGGGCAGAGCATTGTTTGTTGATAAGAAAAAAGCCAAGCGGAATTGGTGTATCAATCCGTTTGGCTTTATCTAATGTATCTAAGAAATGTTGCTGGCCTGCCAGATGCGTATCTTGTTGTTTGTTGCAACTGGAGCAAGCGAGCACTATAACCAAGCAAGTAAAAAGAAATGAACGGCTTTGCATAAAACGAGATGAGCCGAACATGAAGTGTTTTACTCGGTTACGTTAGCGTCTTCTGTTGCTTCTGATTCTGCTTTTGCTGTGCGAGCTGCAGCATCACGTGCAGAAATGACTGCTTTTTCGTCTTTGGTAAGAATCAATTCTTGAACGTTTGTTGCTCTACCAACACGATCACGCAAGTAGGTAAGTTTAGCACGACGCACTCTACCACGTTTTACTACCGTAATTTCAGTAATGTTTTCTGAATAGTACGGGAAAATACGCTCAACGCCAATGTTGTTAGAAGCAATTTTACGCACAGTAAAGGTTGAAGCAATACCGTTGCTATGTTGTACTATAACAATCCCTTGAAACATTTGAATACGTGTTTTGGCGCCTTCGGTTACCTTTTGAGCAACTTCGATGGTATCACCAATGTTAAATTCAGGAAAGTTGCGGTTTTTGACGCCGTAATCAACAATAGTTTCTTTAGTTAAGTGGTTTGCTTTCATGATTTCCTTCAGAGCGATAAGGGTGTTTTTTATCAAAAAATTGAAATCTTTTTAAAATAGCGACTAACCACCATTATAGACACATTTGCCAGTCTTAGCAATACCTATTTTGCTGGTTTTAACTTATTAAGCTTTGGTTGTAGGCCAAGCCAGCGGTCAAGAATAATTGAAACTGCCGACCGAACCGACAAATGGTTGTAGTCGCACATGCCTTGAACGGGTAGCAATAAATAATCACTTTGTTCTAAAACTTCTGGTGCTAGGCCCTGGCCGGTTCCAAAAATAAGTAAAACTGGGCGCTCTTGTTGCCATACTTCTGACTGGCTGTAATAATCGATGGTTGGTATTTGGTCGTAGTGCCGTGCTGATGTGGTAATAATCAACGGCTTCTTGCCTTCTTTTTCTTCAATAAAAGCAAGAACTTCGGTTAATTCGTTTACTGGTTTAATTCTTTGAACAGCGTCAGAACGGCCTTTGTTATACTCTTGGCCCTTGTCTGAATACCAAAATTCTAAGAATGTGCCAATGATTTGTTGTTGATCGCGCAGCGGGCATACGATAAAGAAGTTCTCGACATCGTAGGTTCGTGCAGTGCGGGCAACATCATGAATATCAAGCGATGCTACAGAACTCTGGCCTACCATGCCCCCCTTGAGCATAATTTGTGTGTGCATGATGGCAACATAATGGTTGGGAATAAACTTTTTAGCGCACGTCAGATATTTTTTTTCAGGCTGTTGCTGACGAAACCAGTCAAAACGTTGTAAAACCGTTTTTTTGCATGCTTGCTCGGTGCGCCAGGTGCTAATGGCTCCATGGTTGCCAGAAGTAACTATGTCCGGTATTTTTTCTCCGTGCCACTCAATTGGATGTGTGTATTCTGGATAGTCGAGTAGGGGGCCGCTAAACGAATCATCTTCAACCGATTCTTGTTTGCCAACCACGCCGGGAATCAGGCGCAATAAGCCTTCCAAAAATAGTTGAGCAGGGATATCGCCACCCATCAACACATAATCACCAACTGAGATCATATAGTCTGCATAAGCACGTTCTACGCGAGCATCTATGCCTTCGTAGCGCGCGCATACTAAAATGATGTGTGGCTTTGTTGGGAGCTGGCTATTGTGATCAAGATCTTGTTTGAGTGTAGGTTTTGTAACCGTATCAAAACAATGCTTTTGAGCAAATTGCTCAAGAATACGTTGATTGAGTTTGGTGCCTTGTGGCGAAAAAAAAATAACAGTAGCTACGCCCCATTTTTCTTGGCAGACAGCAAGTGCCTTTTCGATAACGTCTGGCTTAAGCAGCATGCCTGCCCCGTGCCCACACGTTGGTGAGTCGATACGAACTTTGGGCGGTACTAAGTCAGAAAAACGAACCAGGTTAAATGAAACGAGGCCTTTTTCTACCGACCGAGCAATAATGCTGGAGGAGATAAAGGCTTCGTAAAGTTCAGGAAATACCGTTAAAATGGATATGTTCATGCGTGATGAAAATTACTCAAGGATTTCAAGCACAGCGCGTTTATGCTCTTTAGAAGCTGCTGCGTGTACCAGCGTGCGGATTGAACGGGCAGTTCTGCCTTCTTTACCAATAACTTTTCCAAGATCTTCCGGAGCAACACGAAGTTCAAT
>JAIEPG010000005.1 GCA_019749895.1 Candidatus Babeliales bacterium
GATTGTGTTGTTGCACCCGAACAAGCGGGAAAAAATTTTGCAGCAAAAGTTTTGCAATTTGTTGAGCACGTGCGCCAGCGTTACACTATTTCCCAGCCGGTCAGCATTACCACGCACAACCACTTTCCCACCGCGGCAGGTCTTGCAAGCTCCGCCAGCGGTTTTGCAGCACTCGCACTGGGCCTGAATGAATTGTTTAAACTCAACCTGAACAAACAAGAACTTTCTCAACTGGCACGCCTGGGCTCTGGCTCTGCTGCACGCTCAGTCTTTGGCGGCTTTGTGGTGTGGCACAAAGGTTTGCGCACAAACGGGACTGACTGTTTTGCCGAACAACTGTTTCCCGCCGACCACTGGCCAACGCTGCGCATTATTGTGGTAGTTGTTGATGCATCAGTAAAAAAAATGAGCTCGCGCGAAGGCATGCGCTTGACGGTGCAAACCAGCCCATCGTTTAGTTCATGGTGCACCGAATCTGAAACGCGCATTGCGCAGATGCGCCAAGCAATTGCTGCACGCGATCTTGAACGCGTTGGTCAACTGACAGAAGCAGACTGGTACGGCATGTACCATGCGATGCAAGACACCACGCCATCACTCAATTATCTTTCAAATGCCTCATGGGCCGTTATTGAAACGGTACGCCAGCTGCGTGCTACCGGTGTATCTTGTTATTTTACGACAGACGCCGGACCGAATGTAAAAATTTTGTGTGAAGAAAAAGATGCTGATGCAGTTGAACGTGCGGTTGCGACAGTGGCGGGAGTTAAACAGATTATGCAGTGCCGCGTTGCGGGCGAGCCGGTTGCTCGACCCTTCGAGACATCCGACTATGCCCCACCCTTCGACAAGCTCAGGGTAAACGGGGGCTCCGCCGGATTCCTCAGGGCGATCGGAAAAGAACAAAACAACCATAACAGAAATAATATAATCACTAGTACTTTCCCACCTCCCGTTCGCCCTGAGCCTGTCGAAGGGGCCAACCGAACGGGAATTCATACCATCAAAGTCCCAGGCAAACTCATGCTGGCAGGCGAATGGAGCGTGCTTGAACCAGGCAACCAGTGCATTGTCCTGCCCGTCAATCGCTTGGCCGTGTGCCAGATACAACCCGCACCAGCGCCAACATTCAGCACACCAACGCTATGCACTTTTAACGTACCAATAAATTATCACAACGGCATGCTCTCACTTGAATCAGACAATCCAACGTTAAACATAGCGCGCGCAGCACTGCAAACAACCGTACAATTTTTGCATGAAAACAATATCGCTCTCAAACCGTTCGCGCTCAGCGTAAACACTGATCAGTTTTTTTTTAAGGGACAGAAAGTTGGTTTTGGCAGCAGTGCCGCCGTGTGTGTTGGCATAACGCGTGCGCTGCTCGAGTTTCATGCGTTTTTGCCTCCGTTCGTCCTGATCCCTCGTCCTTCGACCCTTCGAGACAGAACTCTGCGAGTTCTTCCTCAGGGCAGGCGGGAAGGGCCTTTAGTCCCGAGCCTAGTCGAGGGATCAGGATGCTCGGGACTAAAGGCAAAAAACTTGCAGTACCCTGCGAAGCCCGTTCGCCCTGAGCTTGTCGAACGGGTCGGGCGAAGCTGGGTTGAAGGGCCAAGACTCACCGTTTTCAAACTCGCAACACTAGCCCACTACCACGCACAAAAAAAAATAGGCAGCGGTTTTGACATCGCTGCTTCAACGTTTGCACAACCAATACTTTACCAACGTTTTGATGCTGCATGGCTTGCTACACAAGAAACAAAAAAAATAACAGATATTGTACGCCAGCCCTGGCAAGACTTGGCCATCCAACCAATCACACTCCCAGCAAACTTACGCTTGTGCGTTGGCTTTACCGGAGCAAGTGCGTCAACAACTCAGCTTGCCCAGCGCATTACTAATTTCAAAAATAATCAGCCGGATCAATACAACGCGTGGTGCAAAGCAGCGAATTACAATGTACAAATACTCGCAAAAATGCTTGAAAAAAATGATCAAGAAATGATCATTAGTTTGCTTAATAACCAACAAAAAATGCTGTCCATTTTGTCTAAAATTTCTGACACTCAACTTGAAACACCTGCACTCACGGCTTTAATTTCCAGCGCACAGCAAGCTGGTGCTGGGGCCAAATTTTCTGGTGCTGGCGGTGGGGACTGCGGTATTGCCGTTTGTTTTGAAAAAAATATTGAAGAGCACATAAAAGATTCTTGGTTGAAATTGGGAATTGAAATCCTTGAAGATATAACTTTATAAAATTAAAAAAGGAGTAGGTTTTTAGGCCCACCCCTTATCTAAAAAAATTCTCAAGATTAATTTTTACTCATCATCTTGCAATGTTTCTGCTTCTACTGGCTGACTGCTTGATGTTACTGAATCACTTAGCTGCTGTTCATGTTTTTCTAAAGCTTCCAAGAGTTTTTCTGCAGCTATTTTGACACCAGAATCAGCATGAGAGCTATTGTCAGCTGCTGCTTGAGTAGCCCGTTCAAATGCTGGTGCATAATCTTTTTCAACAAGTGCTTTGAACAGAGATAATGCAGAATCTCTAACATCACTATCAGCGTGCGAGCTATTGTCAGCTGCTGCTTGAGTCGCCTGTTCAAATGCTGGTGCATGATCTTTTTCAAAAAGTGCTGTGAACAGAGATAATGCAGAATCTCTAACACTATAATTAGTATGCGAGACATTGTCAGCTGCTGCTTGAGTAGCTGCCGCAAATGCCGGTTCATAGCCTTTTTCAACAAGTGCTATGAACAGAGATAATGCAATATATCCAATCATATCATCAACATGCGAGCTATTGTCAGCTGCTGCTTGAGTAGCCCGTTCAAATGCTGGTGCATGACCTTTTTCAAAAAGTGCTTTGAACAGATCTAGTGCAGAACTTCTAACACTATAAACAGCATGCGAGATATTGTCAGCTGCTGCTTGAGTAGCCCGTTCAAATGCTGGTGCATGACCTTTTTCAACAAGTGCTTTGAACAGAGATAATGCAGAATCTCTAATCATATCATCAGCATGCGAGCTATTGTCAGCTGCTACTTGAGTAGCCCGTTCAAATGCTGGTTCATGATCTTTTTCAACAAGTGCTGTGAATAAAGATAATGCAGAATATCCAATCATATCATCAGCATGCGAGATATTGGCAGCTGCTGCTTGAGTAGCCCGTTCAAATGCTGGTGCATGACCTTTTTCAAAAAGTGCTTTGAACAGATCTAGTGCAGAACTTCTAACACTATAACCAGAATGCGAGCTATTGGCAGCTGCTGCTTGAGTAGCCTGTTCAAATGCTGGTGCATGACCTTTTTCAACAAGTGCTTTGAACAGAGATAATGCAGAATCTCTAACATCACTATTAGCGTGCGAGCTATTGTCAGCTGCTACTTGAGTAGCCCGTTCAAATGCTGGTGCATGACCTTTTTCAACAAGTGCTCTGAATAGAGATAATGCAGAACTTCTAACACCATAACCAGAATGCGAGCTATTGGCAGCTGCTGCTTGAGTAGCCCGTTCAAATGCCGGTTCATAGCCTTTTCCAATAAGTGCTCTGAACAGAAATAATGCAGAATTTCTAACATCACTATCAGCGTGCGAGCTATTGTCAGCTGCTACTTGAGTAGCCCGTTCAAATGCTGGTGCATGACCTTTTTCAACAAGAGCTGTGAACAGATCAAATGCAGACTTTCTAACACTATAACCAGAATGCGAGCTATTGGCAGCTGCTGCTTGAGTAGCCTGTTCAAATGCTGGTGCATGACCTTTTTCAACAAGTGCTTTGAACAGAGATAATGCAGAATATCCAATCATATCATCAGCATGCGAGATATTGTCAGCTGCTGCTTGAGTAGCCCGTTCAAATGCTGGTGCATGACCTTTTTCAACAAGTGCTTTGAACAGAGATAATGCAGACTTTCTAACGCCATAATCAGCATGCGATATATTGACAGCTGCAACTTGAGTAGCTACCTTAAATGCTGGTTGATACCCTTTTCTAAAAAAAACTTGGAAAATCGCCAATCCATGTTCTCTAATATCCTTAATTGCCTCAGTACACGAGCGAAACAAATTCACGCTTGGAAAGACACTCGTAATAGTGGCAACTGCCGCGTCAATAGCAGCTTGATAAGCTACCTCTTGATTATTTTCAACCAAATCTTTCAAGAAACTTAATGCATTTTTACGTCTTTGGTAATTCTCTCCATTCGAACTCTGCATAGCCATAAATGTAGCAACATCCTTAAGCTCTGTCTTTAAATCAAGAGCAATTAATGCTGGTACTAAGTTTCCAAAAACTTGAAATTTAACGGCAATATTTATATGCTCATTCGTTTGTTTTACCAAATGCGCGACAGCCTCTTTGAGTTGTTTATTATCTTTATTTGCTTGAGTAAAACCTTCATTTTGTTTAAAATATTCAGCAATGGCCCGTTGTGCCTGAAAGTCTGCAGCTACTGGCAATATCTTAATTAATTGACTGGCTAATGAAACATGAGCAGGGCTGGTAGTTCTTATGCATCGAATAATCTGCGTAATAACGGCGGATTTTGTTTCCCCACTGAAAAGGTTTTGCGCAAAGCAGCAATACAATTTAATGAATCCATAAGTTGATATCTCTGTTCTGTAAAGATCAAAAAGAAGTGTTTCCATGGAATCTGCTTGCTTTTGAACTTGATCGTCAAGGTAATTTTGCAGAGATTGTTGATGTGTAACCAACGGCACAGAGTTTTGCAGCCGTTCGGCATACGCATGTCGGCCGGGCCTAATGCACAACGTAAAAGAAGCTGTTTTACCTTTGGTAAGGTTAAAACGTAATTCTGGTATCTGTTCATTATCAAGTTGAGTAAGTACATCGCGTTCAACGCCCCAGTCCAACTTTTCACACATTTTGCTAAATGATGTTGAGTTAAAATCTGGCTTAAAAAAATCAGCTTCAAGGCTTGCTGCTGGTGCGGTTGAACTTACTGCTTGACCAGGTACTCGAGAAAACAGATCTAAATTAAAGAATTGATTCATCATGATGACAATATTTTTTATTGATGGCATAACTTCAAAGAGGTGGTAGTCATCACCATCAATAAGAACATACGAAGACCCATTAATCGTCATTTGTTCAAACGTGTGCGGGTTATCGCCAGGAATTGGGTTTTCATCATGGCCACGTGGTACCAGTGTAATGTCAGTTACATCAGCTTTTAATGCTTCAGGAATTTTTATGCCATTCAGTTTGATAAAGCCGCAAGTATTCTCTGGGCATGCAAAATAAAAACTATCATCAGTTGGCAGCTTGGCACGGCCGTAGATAATGTACGGCAAATTTTGTACCATGTTGCCCCAGTCTTGGCGCACTTCCAAGGTATTAGTTGCACTTTCTAAGCGATTACGTTCGATGCTATAAAAATTATTGAGTGCATCAGAATAAGTAAGGCCGGTAACATTATTGCCAAATGTTCCAAGTTTTTGATCATACGTAACTACGTTACACAAGTTGCGAATGGTTGTTTCTACGCAGTCAGCAACCCAAAAAGTCTCAAAATATGCTCCGTTGTTTTCGGGCAAAACCGGGATACTTTTGCCATAAAGTTGGCGCCTTGCTTCTGTCAAGAGCACGTCAGCAAAAGCATCGCCAGCACAGATTTCAAAAATTTCTTGGCCGTCTTTGCGTGCAAATTTTGTTATAAATTCTTCGTGCAGCTTTGCGTGTGCACCTTCTTGATAAACGTCCTCTTGCCACGCTTGGTCGAAACTAACGTCATCAAGAAAAAATTGTTTATCTATTTTTTCAAAATAGGGTACAAAGTCGCTTTTTGCATTGGCTTTTTTGTAGGCAAAGGCAAGCAATGCATGCTGGGTGGTGTAAGGCCGATACACAAAGTCATCAACGTGTACTAATGAGCGAGAGCTAGAAGATGAACTTGAGCTAGAACTGGATGACGAACTTGAACTGGAGCTTGATGAAGTAGTTACCGGTAAGCATTCGTTACAAGCTTTAACGAGCAACTGTGCAAATTCTTCAAGCTTTTTGTACACACTGCCTCTAAATTTGGTTACTAATTCATCACGGCGTGCGTACTGACTCAATTCGGTAACCAGTTGCTCAATGTTTGGCTGGCTACTTGTTTGGTGGCGTTTTTCACTTCTTGACGATGCATATTGTGAAGGACCCGGCGTTATATCTTCACGACCACGCTTGACAGGTCTTACATCGTCAACAACGGTTGCTGAAACGGCAGCAGCTGAAGATGAACTCGAGCTGGAGCTAGAACTAGAGCTTGAACGAAAGCCAGAACTTGGGCCGGCCTCTTGCAAGCCAGTAGTACTTTGGCGCCCTTTTAATGCCGCTATGATATCGACAATTTTTGTATTCTTTTTAAAATTTTGCTTGGAAATATTTTGAGCTTGCGTTTTGAGTGTGCCAAGTTTTGGCTGAGTACATTCAGCAATTAATCGTTTGTATTCTAAATATTCTGGATAATCAGTTGCTAAATTACTGAACCGTGGTGATGCATTTTGGAAATCGATGTCATTGACCAGGGCTTGTACCAAGGCATCAACACGCGTTTGGTCGTCAGCATTTTTATGCAATTCAAGCGTGTTTAACAAACTACCAACGGTTCCAATTGAAAAGAACCGAGCGGGAATATCTTTTTGCGCTGGAGCAAAACCACCAGGAGGTGCATTAAATAGTTTTTTAATCAACTGAACCGTTGCATCGTCTGGGTTACCAAAATGGTACAATTTTTCGATGTAGCGCATTTCAATGCCCAGCGCGCCCGGTACCAGCGACAAGGTTGCTCGATGTTCAGGCTTTAAAATGTGCCAGGTGCCTTTGATATCTTTGACATTACCAGGCTGGGCAGTTGTTGCCAAAGACAGTGCGAATGTAAGAACTGTGGAAAGTAAACGTAAAAACTTCATGATAACCTCCTGCCGCGCCGTAGTTTTAACGGAAGCGGGTAACGTAGACGGGCGATTATTTTATAACTTTATAACCTCTTTTTGGCTTTATTGAGCCTTAGTTAATATTCTAACAGAATTTTAAAATATGTAAGATAAAGAAGGAAAATAATGGCTATTTTTAGCGTTTTTTGAGGGTTTTCACCTAAACGGCCGTGCCCGCAAGCCTAGTCAAGCGGCCAACTCTTCTCGAAACTGCATTCTTGGTGTAGCCTAGACCGAGACTGAAAGACCGCAAAATAGTCCCTTTTAACCCAAATTTAGGAGTTTTAAAATGTCATTATTTTATTACTGCATTGCTATTGTCATTTTTGGCGCGGGAGTGCTTTTTTACTTCCACCGAACGCAAGAAACCAGCATGCAAAAAACAGCTACACGGGCGGCCCGCACCTTTGTCGAGCAAAGGTATCCGTATTCATTGCCAGCCCTGCCGTATGCCTACAACGCACTTGAGCCGCACATTGACGAAGCAACTATGAATATCCACCACACCAAACACCATCAAGCGTACATCAACAGCTTGAACGAAGCGCTTGAAAAGCACCCTGAATTTCAAAACAAATCACTAGTTGATTTGTTAGCACACTTTGAAAGCTTGCCAGACAGTTTAAAAAAAGCGGTTGAAAATCATGGTGGTGGGCATGCAAACCATTCAATGTTCTGGCTGATTATGTCTCCACAGGGCGGCGGACAACCAGACGGCAAACTGGCACAAGCAATTAACGACGCATTTGGTTCATTTGAAGATTTTAAAAAATTGTTTATTGAAGCCGCAAAGACACGTTTTGGGAGCGGTTGGGCATGGCTATGCGTTGACGGTAACAACAATTTGGTGGTCACTTCAAGCGCTAACCAAGACAACCCAATCATGGAAGGTTTAATTCCCGTGCTTGGCTTGGACGTGTGGGAACATGCGTATTATTTGAAATATCAAAATAAGCGCATAGACTACGTTAACACGTGGTGGAATGTGATCAACTGGCAACAAGTTGCTGAGTATTATGCAAAGGCAATGCAAAAGTAAAGCACGTCACAAAATAACCGTGCGATCTTAAAGCAGTAGCAACGTTGTGTTGCTGCTGCTTATTTTTTGTCAGTGCAACTACCACACCACCAGCACCAGCGCCAGTAATTTTGGCACCAAGCGCGCCAGCGCCAAGTGTTAAAGAAATAATATTTTCAAGATGAGCATTAGAAACACCAAGCTGGCGTAAAAACTGTTGGTTCATATTCATGCACATGCCCAACGCAGTTAGATTGCCTTGCTGGCAGGCACGCAGACCAAGCGTAAAAAGCTTAGAATAATCACGACACAAACGCTCAAAATTGTGTGGTTGCGTTGCGCGAAAATTTTGAACAGCTGCAACCACGGTGCTTGTTTGACTGCGCATGCCGCTGTCGATCAACACGCAGTGCAGCGTTGTACCGGGCACCACACTCGTCCGCCCTTTTTCTTTTTCAAAAACAAAAGAGCCCCCAAACGTTGCCGCAGCATTATCAATACCGCTCGGGTTACCGTGTGCTAGTTTTTCAGCCTGCAGTGCCGCATTGTTAACGGCGCACTCGTCAAGATTAAGATTGAGTGTGTCATTAAGTGCACGCACCGTTGCCACAGCAGCAGCAGCGCTGGAGCCAACACCGCCCGACATAACCACTAAATCGCCAGAAAGCGTAACTTCAAGCTGGTAGGAAATTTTAAAAAAAGTAGTGAGTGCTGTTAAGAAACGAGTGAGTTGCTCTGGCGAGCAGACAAGCGACGGGTGCGCAAACACGCGTTGGTCAACGACATATGAAGGTTGCGAAATAATTTTTGCATGCGCCCGCGTTTGTTGCGGTAGCGCAAACACCAGCGCCGGCAGGCCGTACACCACAAAGTGCTCGCCAAACACAATAATTTTACCGTACCCGCCTTGCGTCATGCACGAGACTCCGGCACAAATTTAAGGCCGTAATGAATAATCCCGTTGGCACCTGAAACATAATATTTGCGCAGCGCCGCAACCAAATTCATACCAACGGTTAACTCTTCAAAATCAACATCGGCCAGTTGCGTCATAATGCGTGGGCCGTCGACCAGCTGCACCAACCCAACGCAGTACGGCTCATACATTTTGTGCTCACGCGGTGCGTGCGTTACCTGCGTAAATGACAACAGCGTTGCTTGATGGCGCAAAAGGATTGGTTGAAACGTGATACTGCCGCACGGGCAAAGATATTTTTTTAAATAAAATTTTTGACTGCACACCGTGCATTGCGTGCCTTCAAGGCGGTAGCGCTGTGGGTACAAGCGCCAATTAATAATTGGACTGTTGCTGAACATGACAAGCCCTTTCGTGTTGACCCTTCGACCCTTCGAGACATCCGACTTCGCTCTTCGAGCTACGACGGATTCCTCAGGGAGAACGGGAAAAACCAACACTTTTACTCTTAACACAGAACTTATAGCAAAAAAAACGAGTCTCAAAAAAATAAAAAGATCTTACTCTCATCCGTTCGCCCTGAGGAGCCTGACGAAGCTTTCTTGTCCTTCGTAGCCACGTAGGGCGTAGAAGGATAGCGTAGACAGGCGTCTCGAAGGGCAAGTATACCACGCACACACAAAAAAAAGAGCCCATGAAATAATTCATGAGCTCTTACAATAAACTAAAAAATTATACTAAAAAAGTAAGCACGAAGAACCGTACGTTACTACGCCCTCTTCATCAGAATCATTGTAATTGATATCTGTCGTATCATAAAGAGGATGATTAGGATCTGAGCTAAGTTCATAGGGAACCCGATTTTTTCTTTCTTCTTGTTCTTTTCTTCGTTTTTCATGAAAATCACGTTGTATTCGTCGTAAATTTGCAATATACGCACGATTCTTTTGTAAAAATTTCCAATGAGCTTCCAACTCAGCCAATTTCTTATCAAACAACTCTCCAGACTTTTTTACGTCTTCGGCTGAAACAGGAAACTGTTCAGACTCTAACGATTCTTGTGAATCACAATCAGGAGAAGGCGTACGATCTTGATGACGTGAGATTGAACTACTCGCAGCAGCAAACAATGAAGTCGCTGATGCAACAAAACTAACCGAAAGTAAAAGTATCAATAAGTGCTTTTTCATAATTCCTCCAAAAATATTATTCGCGATTACCGCGTTTACGCACAACTCGTAGATCTTTTGTTGCATCATCGCTATCGCTATCACTCTCAGGGCTTGCCTGAATAAATGGCGAAAGTAATGGCGCACTTGTTGGCACCGATGGTAAAAGCATGGTAAATAAATCAAGACGAAAACTTTCTTCACTTTGCATATCAACACCATCATAAGCACAAGAGCGATTACGCTTTGAAGTTGAAGACGAAGAACTTGACGAAGTCGGTAAACTTAAGGTTTCAGACTCAACCATGATAGTTTTTGGCTCATGATCTATATCACAGTGCCGCTTGATTAATGAGTCTGTGCTTTCTTGTCCACGCTTATTTTTACTTGAAAAAACAAGCTCATGCTCAACCGGAGCCCCTTCAACATAACCAACATACAAAGAAAGTCCCTTACACGTTTGCCGAATTGCCAAATGTAACTCATCAAAAACTTCTTTCCATGAATCATGCAATACCAACTCGGTCACTCCAGCTTGTAATGCCTGTTCAATCTTTATGCGCAGCACAAGATGCCTAAACGAAATATTTCTAGGAATTACAAGAGCAGATCCATCACCAAACCGAATAACAACCTCTCCTGTACAAGCATCTTCAAGAACACTTTGAGCACTTTTTGCGTGTGGAGCAGGAAATTCACGAACCAGGTCGCCACGTTTCGACCAAAAACTAATAACCTTGCCGTCTATTGCGATGGTGTAAACCCCCTCAGGACGACAAAGAATCTGATCTCTAATGTGACTGCTTGGTTTGATTGTTACAATTTCACCACCGTCTAATGATATTTGCGTTGTTTTATCAGTAGCTCTTCCAATACTATAATTCTTACTTGGTAAAAAATTGGAGCAATAATACTCTTGAAAATAAGAATGGCTAAACCTAGGATGCAATTTCACAAAACAAGACATGAGCGCGCCATGCATACGTTCTAATGCGTCAAAATTTTTATCCAACGATATTGATGAAACTATACATTCGGCAAATTTTTGCTTTTGCTCACCCGTCATGGTATTTATTTTTTTTCCTAAAAATATCATAACATCATGCAAACCAGGCTTTGTACTTGGAACTCTTTCTTGAAACATTTCTTGAAGAAAAGCAACAAGTCTCCCGGCAAATGCATCGTGCTCGCTTGGAATAAGAGTCAAGCAAGAAAACAATGATACAAAGTCATCGTTCTCATCATGCAACGATGAACGTGCGCTTGAGCTTGACGAACTTGAACTCGAAGAGCTTGAACTTGATGCACCAAAAAGTGGCGCACCAAAAGCAAGCGAAAGCAATAATAAGCTGTAATTAAAAAATTTCATAATAACCTCTTTTGATCAATTTTTTTATCTACGCGTTGTTCGCTTAGTTGATGAAGAGCTTGAGTTTCTTCCTGTAGAATCACTCGACTGTGTACGCTTTGCAACAGGAGTTGTTCTTGTTGTATCACTATCACTATTCTCATCATCACTACTTTCATAATCATAACTTCTTGACGCGTGTGAAGAAGATGATGATGACGAAGAAGAAGACGAAGAGAATGATGATGATTGTAAAACACTTGAAGAACTTGGACTCGACGTTTGCGGCTCATTTAGAAAACTCATGAAATCAGCAAATTCCTCTGGATAATCATGAACGGGTCTACGGCGTCGCTTTTCGTTTCCTTGTTCTTCTTCTCGCTCAAAAAGTACTTCATGCTTACGCTCAGAAGGTTCTGTTGGCGCATGAAAGGTAAGAACAGGAGTGTGCGGCCCAGATAAACCAAGAAATAATCTTTCTAAATGTTGAAAAACATTGCGACTGTATTCATCGCCACAATCGGCGTGTGATGTGCGGCTGTGATGCCGCTTAGTGCTGCTGTCTTGTTCAAGTCGTTTCTCGCCATACTCGCAGTCATGCACATCAAGACGCTTGCTCGTTTGAATTGTTGGCGAATATTTTGGCGAATACATAATAAGTGCGGTCGATGTTACTGATGGAATAATCTGAGCTCCATAACAAACATTGCGATATTTCAAAAGATTGGTTTGAGCACGCGAAGGTATCAAAACCCCATCTTGATAATGAGAAAATGTTTGATTTTTAAAAAATTGCGCTGCTACTTGAAAAATGTTTTCATGCGAATGATAACCCATAATCGCACCCAAAGCAGACTGTGGCACGGTAGCCACATCAATCTTCCTGGTAGCAATCTTACCGTCTGGTGCAATGCCATAACCGCAAAGAACTTTTGTATCCACATCAAGAACTAATACAGCAACAACATTATCGCGATCAGCTGCACACGATTGAGCAACCTCATGGTAAGAACCGCTAAGAATACTGGCATCGCGAAAAATAACCACATAAATTTCACGACGCGCAACACTCAACGAACTTGATAACGAAGCTGAAACAGGCACTACTGGTGGCTGATACACAATGAGTTGGCGCGATGAAGAGTCAGACTGCTTTTCACTATCGTCCAAACAAAAAGCATCAAAAAACGTCGCTAATTCTTCAATTTCTCGATCTTTCGATGAACTTGCCGCACCAAAAAGTGATGCACTCAGCCCCAAAGAAAGTACTAATAAACCGTAGTTAAAAAACTTCATAATAACCTCCATCCGCCTTCGCTCTGCAAGCTACGGCGCGATTATGCTTAAAAGGGTGGATGCCGCGTCAAAGTTGTTAACGTCGACGGGCATAATCAATAATATATTTTCAGATATAAAATTAATTATACCGAAAAATTAAAAAATGGCAACCGCCATCCGCAAGGCTTATTTTGGCACTATTAACCAAAATTTCCGTCTTTTTATAGTAAAAAAACGGGTAAAAAGATGAATTATCGGCTTTTAAAAAATTATAATGGGCATACTTTTTTAAAATATGCTCATTTTTAGTGAATAAAGCGCTATTTTTTTAAAGAATATGACAGAAACCACTATCAACTGTGGCACCACTGTCCAAGATATGTTCTTGGCCATAAGAAAACTTTATCTTAATATCATTAAAATAATTCTTCAATACAGCACTCAAGCGGCGATACGTAACAACCCAGGTTTCGTGCAACGTTACTTCAGTATGGTTCTCTCTCTTCAATTGCTCAAGCTTTAAAATAAGCAATGCTTCTTGAAAAGGCCGGCCGCTCAAGCAAATTTCATAGGTTTCAGATTCAGATAGTTGGATGGGAAGGTGGTAGGGAACACCAACATCTTCGCCAAAATAGCCACAACCCTTCATGATATGATAGGGAAAAGGCCCTTGTTCGTCTTTTGCTATACACACCTGCTCACTCAATGCTTTGTCAACATCAAAGGCTAAAAGCTTTTGCATGTCTGGGTTATCTCTATGCGGACTCAAAAAAACAGGTCTAAGACCACGAATATGAGAATAATCATCTATCCCACCAAACACCGGCACGCTAAAAGCAAACGCAAATAAGACAAAAACAGACCTGAACAAGCTCATAAAAAACCCTCACCATAAAAAATAATTTTAAAAAAACACCAAAATCGGTGGGATATATTATTGCGCTTTAAAAAAAAATGACAATAAAAAAAAGCAAAAAATTTTCAAACCGCAAGAATGTGCACAGCAACCGTTGAACCAATACCACCCATATTGTGTGCCAGAGCAGTGCGGGCATTGGCTACTTGGCGCTGAGCGGCCGCACCGCGTAGCTGCCGAACCAGCTCAATAACTTGTGCCAAACCAGTAGCCCCAACCGGATGTCCCTGGGCCTTAAGCCCGCCAGACATGTTGACCGGCAAAGCGCCGCCCAGCGTTGTTATGCCTTGCGCGGTAGCACGTGCAGCTTGGCCAGGCTGGAAAAAGCCCAAATCTTCAAGCGCCATAAGCTCGGCCATAGTAAAGGCATCGTGCACTTCAACAAGATTGATATCGCGCGGCCCCACGCCTGCTTGCTGGTACGCGCGCTGCGCGGCTGTTTTGGTAGCAGAAAAAGAAGTAAGTGCGGTTCGCTCGCCAAACAATAACGAATCAGTTGCCACACCAGAGCCAACAATAAAGACCGGCTTTATGCCAGCTCGCTGGGCAAATTCCGGCGTTGAAAGGATCAGCGATGCAGCGCCATCGGTAATGGGCGCACAGTCAAACAAACCCAACGGGTCGGCAACCATGGGCGCATTGAGCGCCGTTTCTAAGGTAATTTCTTTGGTAAAATGAGCGTTGGGGTTGAGTGCGCTATGCTTATGATTTTTAACGCTCACATGCGCAAGGTCGCTGCGCGTAATGCCATGCTCATTAAAATATAAGCGCGTAATCAGCGCAAAAAGACTGGGAAAGGTAAGACCCACAAAATGGTCGGCCTCTTGCAAGCTCGCACCAATCATGCTGGTTGCCAGCACGCCGGCATCAACGTCGGTCAACTTTTCTACACCGCTGACCAGCACCACTTCAGCTGTGCCCGCTTGAATAAGCGCCATGCCCTGCTGCAACGCCAGCGAACCGGAAGCACAGGCACCCTCAACGCGCACACTGGGCACATTAAGATTTAACACGTGTGCGGCCAACGCACCAAGATGCAACTGCCCTGCGGCACTTTCGCCAGACATGTTGCCCACCACCAACGCATTAATTTGGTGTGCCGCTAAACCGGCATCGCTCAACGCTCCCAACTGACTATGTGCCAGCAAATCGCTGAGCGACTGGTGCCACAACTCACCAAATTTTGTTTGGCCAATGCCAATAACGGCAACTTTCATGCATCACCGTGCAAAGCTTTGAGATGCTGCAAATACGTTGCATACGAAACATATTTTTTTTCGGCCAGATACGCACGCGTTTGACGCGCTTTGTTTTGTACCACCACCAACTGCTCAGTTGTTTTAATCACAAACGCATCACAACCACTACCGCTGCCATAACTTACTAGTACAATTGTTTGATGTGGCTTAGCACTGTCGAGCACCGCGGTCAAACCCAGTAATGAATTGGCACTGTACGAATTTCCCAGCGTTTCAACCAACAAGCCACTCGCCAGTTGCTCACGAGAAAAACCAAGTTGACGTCCAACCATGAGCGGGAACTTGCCGTTGGGCTGATGAAAAATAACATGATCAACGTCACGTGGTTGCAAATTGTGCTGGGCAAGTAAGGCTTGTGTTGCTGCGACAACGTGCGCAAAATAGGCAGGCTGCGCGGTAAAGCGCCCCTCGTGCTCGGGGTAAGCGGCCAACGAGCGTCGCCAAAAATCCGGGGTATCGGAACTGTACGAAAGCGTGCGCTCAACCACCGCACAGGCATTTGCTACATCGTGTGAAACAATAAATGCAGCAGCGCCGGCACCGGCAGCATATTCCAAAATATCGCCCGACTTTGCTTGTGCGGTATCACTACCCACTGCCAACGCACATGAGGCCATTCCGCTTTTCACCACGCCCAAGGCTGCTTGCAGCGCAGCGGTACCACCTTTGCAGGCAAATTCAAAATCGGCAGCCAGGTAGTTGTTACCAATCCCTAAAACTTCTCCCAAAATGGTTGCTGAGGGCTTAACGGCATACGGATGGCTCTCGCTACCCACATAAACTGCTTGCAATGCCGGCGCTAAACACGCCGCACGCGTTAACGCATTTTTTGACGCAACAACCGCCATAGTTAGCGCATCTTCGTCTGGCCCTGGTAACGATTTTTCACTCAGGCCAAGAGATTCTGCAATGCGCACAGGATCATCGCCACACGCACGGGCCAACTCTTGAACAGCAATGCGATAGCGCGGAATGTAGGCACCATAGCCAATAATACCAGCAATCATTATTGAAACCCTTCCGCCAAGAGCGCACGCGCACGCGCAACTGAAATATTTTTTTCAAGCACCATACAACTGGCCACAGCCTCAATTGCAGCACCGGTGGCGCCGGCAGTGATAGCAATATTTTGACTGTGCAGCCGCATATGGCCGTACTGAATGCCTTCGGTTACCAGCGCTCGCAGCGCAGCAAAATTTTGTGCCAAGCCCACCGCACCCACAACACCTGCCAACTCTTGCGCCGTTGCAACGCCAAGTATTTTAAGTGCTAAGCAGGCAGTTGGATGACTTTTGGTAATTCCGCCAACGGTTGCCACTGCCAGAGGCATTTCAACATGCCCCACCAAATCACCCGCTTCATTTTTTTCATACCAACTGAGCGGCTGATAACTGCCCGTGCGAGCGGCATAACTATGCACACCCGCTTCGGCAGCACGAGTATCGTTACCGGTTGCCAAGCACACAGCAACAACGCCGTTCATAATACCTTTGTTGTGCGTTGCCGCACGATAACTGTCGGCCGCTGCAAAGGCACTGGCTTGTACCATGGCATCGATGGTTGGCTGACCCAGCATTTCTTGCTTCCAGGTTGCAGCAACACGCACCACGCGCTCGGGAGAAAAATTGGAAACTATGCACAACCGCACCTGCCCGCCACACATTTTTTGGATCAGCGGGGCTATACGCTCGGCCATGGTATTTACAATGTTGGCGCCCATGGCATTGCCCACATTTACACTCAATTTGATTGAGAGGCACAATTCGTTATTGATCAAGAGCTCGTGACCCACCACATCTACCGCCCCTCCGCCATGCTCAAGCAAGACTGGGTCGGCTTGATTGGCGTAGCTTAAAAGTTCGTTTTTGTGCGCATTAAGAGCCTGCAAGGCTTTGTAACAGTCGGGCACGCTTGCCAACAAAATTTGGCCGGTCATAAGCGGAAAACCGCCATGCGCAGTAAAGCCTCCGGCAACACGAGCAAGCTTAGCGCCGTACGAAGCAGCCGCAACCACACTAGGCTCTTCGGTAACCATGGGAATAAGATAATCATTGCCATTAACCATAAAATTGGTCGCTATGCTCAAGGGAAATGACATGACCGAAACAACATTTTCACTCATTTTTTGGGCATGAGAGATGGCCAAAGAAGCGCCAGACTGCAAGGCCTGAACCTCTTGATTAGTAAGATCGGCAAAGGCTTGAACATGCTGCAAGCGCTCTTCAACTGATTTTTTATAAAAAGCGGGAAATCTACTGCACCTGTTTTTCATGCAACCACCACGCAAGCAAGCTTTGTTAGCTTGTTTTATGCCATTTAAGAAAAAGAATATCGTGAAAGGTAATGGATATCTTGCGCTCTGTCAATTAGTTACTACTACCGATACAAACCAAGCAAACCACACGCTTTCAATTTCTTTTATCAAAATCATTGATAATAATATTTACTATTTGATATTTTAATAAGTAGTAGTATTAAAATAAAGAGGAGAGGCCCATGAAGTCATTATGCTCATTAGTCAAATCGGTTACAACGCTTTTTGCTGTTGTAGCTCTATTTGTTGGTTCTGCCTTGTCGGCAGCATCAACAAATCCGCTTAATATTCCTACCAACTTTGCAAGCCAAGCCAATATCGACGACCTTGCCACTGGCTATTTTAAGCAAATCAGCGGCATGTCGACCGTCGAAAACAAAATTCAAGCGCTCTCAACATTAATCGACCGCTCAGATCGCGCAACGTTTAACGCCTCCACCCAAACGGCTTTTGGCAAACTCGTTGAAGACGCTTACAAAATGGCCACTTCAGAAAGTAGCCAACTATTGCTCTTGCCAGTACTTTCACAAGCACAGTCAAGCACGTTATTGGCACCAGTACAACAGAATTATGTCGCACAAAATATGATTTTTGGCGTTCTAAAAAACTTAATTACTACCGCTGCTCAAAAATCGACCTATCAAGATCGCTTAAATAGCCTTTCTGCCATTACCAACCCAAACAATTTTGTAACCAGACGCGGCTTGCGCATAACCCTTACGCAAGGCGTTCGCGATCTTTACTACCGAACATTGGTACAGTTGTACGAACAACGCACCAACCAAAGCAACCAAGCACAAGCACAACTGCGCGATATCATGCGCACAGCACTCAAAGGCAGCGTTCCTTTGCTCGACAACCGCCGCCGCCAATACGTAAGCCAACAGCTGTTACCAAAATTAGACGCTTTTAAAGAATTTAAAAAAGAAAGCACAACCACCAGCACAAGCGGAGCAACGGGCACTGGAGCAACAACTGGCACAACCACCGGTGGAACAACCGCAGGTACTGACAGCTCTGGCGTTCAAACAGGAGCTGGAAGCGCTACTGGCACTGGCACCTCGGGCACCGGCACAACTGCTGGCAGCCAACTGAGTGCTGGCAATGTTGCAGGCACGGGTAGTACCGACAGCCAATCAGGAACAGGTAGTGTTTCAGTTCCTGGTATTCCAGATGCTGGCACCGGCACAACCACAGGCACAACTGCAAGCTCAGGTAGCAAAACAACGCCAGGTACCGGCAGCCTTGACGCTCAATTAGCAACAGCAACAGGAACAGGTACCTCGACAGCCGATACCAGTAACACGGTATTTAATGACGACAGAATTAAACGCTTATTAGACAGTATTGGTAAACAACCGCTCATCGAAAATCGCTTACGCTTTATGTCCAAGCTAACTGCAAAATCAGGCTCCGGAACCTTTAAGCCAGAAACACAACAAGCATACGCCGATCTCTTGGTAGAAGTAGCAAAACAAAGCAGAGAAGTTGCTACGCTTGCTCAAGACCTGCTCAAAGCAGCAAGCACCTCACCGTTACTCTCAACCAAACAACAAAAGTACGTAACATCAACCATGATACCACAGCAAACTCAACCACTTGCAACAGTAGAAACAACAATACCTGGAGCAAAAAAACAAAAGGTCGCCAAAGTAAGAAAAGAACGTCGCGTTCAAAAGAGCGGTAAGCGCCAAGGAATAAAAGCAGGCAAAACCAAAAGAGCTGCTCAAAATCAGTAAATAGCTATTTATAAAGCCCGCTGCAGTTACTAGCTGCAGCGGGCTTTGTTCATTGTAACTCTCAAAAGACCACCACCCCAAAAATCTCTCTTTTTAACTAAAATCACCATTATTTATATCAAATTGACAAATTGGCAATATTTGTTACTATTGGTATAGAAAGAGCGAAAAAGCTTCTTTGACCGATTTTGCAGTTTTATGCATAAAAATGAAAGGTTATATCATGAAAAAATTTATGAACGCATTTATTATTGCCCTCGCACTTACCGCCAACGCACTGCCAGCGGCAGAACCAACGCTTGACGAGCTGCATGCTGCAATAGAACATAACAATATTCCCGTTCTTGATACTTTGCTTCAACAAAATCCAAACATTTTTGAGCTAGACATTGAAAAAGGAACACCGCTGCACTACGCAGTTAAAAAAAATAATCAAGAAGCTGTGCAAGCACTGCTCAACTACGCCACCCAAAAAAATCTGCTCTTCCATATTCTTGATAGTAGGGACTGCGATAACCTGACTCCTCTTGAATTTGCAGACCGCCTTGGTCGTACGGGCTGCGCAACCCTCATGCGTAAGTACCAAAACATGATCGCCTTTGACTATGACGAAGCTGGCAACGCACACCCACTGCCAACAACACCTGTACGCCAACCAGCTTCAAGAGATAATCAGCTCATCGTGTCCTACAGCACTCTAAACAAACCAATTAAATTGCGCACGGCCATAATCACCAAAAACGTCACCCAAGCTGAGGATCTTTTGACAGAGAACAAAGACCTCCTTTTAGACCAAGATAGCAATAAAGATACGCTTCTTCATGGCGCTGTCCTTGTGGATAGTTTTGAGTGTGCACAAGTAATACTTGCTCATGCACAACAGCAAAATGTCTTGAATGCAATCCTCAATGCTCAAAATGCACAGGGACAAACAGCTCTGCATATGGCTGTTATGAAAAAAACAGTGATGTTGATTGCAGACGACGAAACGGTCAAGCCAACGAGCCACATGATCGAAGATTCGCGCTTTGCCCAAGAAATTATTGATTATGCCCAAACAAGCGGCACGCTCTCTTTGATTATCAACATGAGCGATAACAAAAACGAAACGCCACTCCACCTGGCGGCAAAGGCAAAAAATGACGTGTGCATTCGGCTTCTTCTTAGCCAAGGAGCTGACACCCAAGCCCGTAACTCAATGGGACTGAGTCCCGTTGATCTTCTGCGCAAACGTGAAGATGCCGATCTGATAACCCTTTTCAAAACACAACAGAAAAAACAAAAACAGGAAAAGTGCGTAATTTGCTAAAGAAAAATAAAAATTAAGAACCAAAAAGGTTATATCATGAAAAAATTTATGAGCCCACTAATTATCGCCCTTGCTCTTAACGCCAACGCACTGCCTGCAGCATCTAGTTACGGAGAAATCCCTGAAGTAGAATTAAGCAGAGCAATAAAATTAAACGATTTAGCTTCAATAACCTTCTGGATAAAAACAGCAAACTTACGTACACAAGATAGTGATGGCAATACACCACTTCACCTTGCCATTATTCATAACAACAAACAAGCAACAGCTGGTATTATTTTTTCAGCACAAGAACAAAATATTCTTCCTCAAATCTTAAACATAGAGAATAACAAGGGAACTACACCGCTACAACTCGCACAACGTTCTAGCAATAAAGAGCACCTAAAATTTATAGCCTCTATTGCCCCCGAAGAAGCACAATTTGTAAAACCCAAACAAAAAACTTTTCTTTTATTCAGGACAATAGGAACGAACAACATTGATGAACTGAAACAATTACTGAGACAAGACAACCTCAAGCCAGCACTTCATTTTGCAACCAACAACAACAAACCTGAGTGCTTACATACAATCTTGAGCTATGCACAGGAAAAAAACATGCTCTTAGAAACGCTCAGAACAACCAACGAACGCGGCCAAACAGCACTACATGTAGCAGCAATAAATGGCTTTACGTTATGTATGCAAGAAATAGTTATGTTAGTACATAGTGATCCTGCAATACTGAATCTACGTGATAATAAAAACCAAACACCTCTTCATTTAGCTGCACAACATGATCACGAAGAATGTGTTCGCATACTACTCGCCGCAGGCGCTGATACTGAATTTTCAGACACTCATGGCAATACAGCAGCTCAATGTGCTCGACAAAATAGACATGAAGACATTGCTATGATCATTGAGAAAAACGAAAAAAACAAAAAAGAAAAATGCGTCATTTGTTAATGAACGTTTATTTAAAAATAGGTTATATCATGAAAAAATTTATGAGCCCACTAGTTATCGCCCTTACACTTAGCACTAACACACTGCCTGCAGCATCAAGCTCTGCGGCAAGCGTACAGCCAGTAGCTGAGAGATATAGTAAACGTCTCTTTCAAGCTGTCGCAAACAACCAAATGTTCGAAGTATCTAAACTCATCAAAAAGGGCGCCAATCTTCTCGCTCAAAACGAAGAAGGTTTTACTGTTCTTTATCTAGCAGTGCTTCATAACAACATCGAATGCTTAAACACCATTATTCTTTATGCTCGAGAAAAGAATATCCTTAACGAAGTACTTAATGCCCAAACAAGAGAATGGCGCCAAACTCCTCTTCATGCCGCCGCAGCAATGGATCGTAAATCGTGTGTACGTGCGCTCCTTGAAGCTGGTGCTAACACAACGCTTAAAAATGGAATGGGAAGAACAGCAGCAGAACACGGTCGGCACAACGATTATACAGAACTTGCTATGATTATTGAAAATTATGGAAAAGAACCGAAGCAAGAAAAAAACAAAAAATGTATCATTAGTTAAAGAGATCATTTTACTCGCTAATAAAAAAGGGGCAGGAAATTCCTGCTCCTTTTTCTTTGTCTCAATTTTTGGCAAGCTGGGAAAAAACATAACAGATTTTTTCATGTCAAAAATTTTAGGAAAAAGAATATGAACAAAAAAATTGTCACGCTACTTGCCCTTGCCCTTTCGCTCACCACACACGCCATGCCGGCAGCAACGCCAAACTACCGCCACCTCCTACAAGCAGTTAGTAGCAAAGATGACAATGGCGACAAAGTACGAGAACTTCTGACCAAAGGTGGCAATGCCAATGGTACAAGCCCGTTGGGCATGCCACTTCTTTTTTTGGCTGCTCGTGGAGGTAAAACAGAAGTTATGGCAGCTCTCATTGAAAACGGCGCAGTCGTAGACGCTCCAGAGAAAACAACCGGCATAACGCCGTTGCATGTTGCCACAAGGTACGGCCATGTTGATGCAGTCAAACTACTTCTTGAAAAAAAAGCTAACGTCCACCTTAAAAACAACGAAGGACAAACCGCGCTGGATATCGCTACACAACACCAACTCTCAGAAATTGTTGAGCTCTTAGAAGCCGCAGACCCATTAGAATAACCTTTTCATTTTCAGCATTCTCTTTTCTTATGCAACCGTTTTTTGGCATACTGAAAAAAATTTTCTGATGTCAAAAAATAGTAGATAGTGATTTAATGGAGATAGTTATCATGAATAAAAAAATTACTCGCTCATTATGCGCAGCTCTTGCACTTGCCAGCAACACCCCCGCTACTCATTTAGCCGCCAGCGCTTATGAACTGCGCGAAGTAGCAAGATTTGGACAATGTTTTAGATTGCAGCAACTCATTAGCGTTCAGATCCCGGTAAATGAAGCCGACATAACAGGCTTAACGGCCTTGCACTGGGCTGCCCAAAACGGCCACTGGCGTTGCGTAGAACTACTCATTCGCGTTGCTCACGTTGATGCTCTCGATTGGACTCAAGAAACGCCGTTGCACAAAGCCGCGTGGAGCGGCAGCTACAAATGCACACAACTACTACTTAATGCCGGCGCTAATCCAGCAGCGGTAAATGAATTCGGCCAAACACCACTCGACATTGCACGCGAAAAAGATTTTCAAGCAATTATTGATATCTTACTTGACGCTGCACAAGAAACTACCAACGAGTATTAATTTTTTTGCTTTCTCTTTTTTTTGATCCCATCAATACACGCAATAGTTACTATGTGCTCTTTTTTGTTTGCATAATTTTTTGGCATGATACAATGTGTCACTAAATATCACTAAAAAATTGTTTTTTTAGTTCTTAACAACCCAAACACCAGGAGAGTATGTCATGATCAAAAAAATTACCGGCTCATTATTTATTGCACTCACCATCGTTAACACTGCAATGCCTGCAGCATCATCATTTTCAGATGATTGGAAAGAACAAAAAAATAACGCTCTTTTGGCCGCCATTAAAAAGGGCGTTGCTGTCACTAGCATAAGAAAACTTCTTGCTGATGGCGCTAATCCTGGTGTCAAAGATGATCTGGGCCAAACACCCCTTCATCACGCAGCATCAATGGGCCGCCGCGCATACGTGGAAGAACTTCTTACACACGACATTAGTACTGAAACTAAAGACCCTGCTGGCTGGACCGCCCTCCATTTTGCAGCAAACAACGGAAAACTTGTCTGCTTAGAAGTACTTATTGCAAATGGCGCAAAAATTGATACCCAAGCTGAAAATGGTGAAACACCCCTGCACCAAGCTGCGTGGATGGGACACCCATCATGCCTCAATGCACTTCTTCAAGCAGGCGCAACTATTGAGGCTAAAGACCGCCTTGGTAAAACCGCATTGCACAAAGCTGCCTTCAACAACCACTTCACCTGCGTACAAGCTCTTATTGTAGCTGGCGCTAGCGTTAACGCTCTGGACAATAACGACAACACACCGCTTCATTTTGCCATACTGCGAGGCAACCATGAGTGCGCACAAGCGCTTCTTAGAGCCAACGCCGACACTGATATCATCAACAAAAAGGGCAAAACACCTGCTATGATGACACCACAAGAATAAGTTATTTTCTAATAAATCTAGATTAGTAAACAACAGGAGTTACTCATGATTAAAAAGTTCTTTAGTTTCTTTCTCTTAAGCCTTGCCCTCACCAGCACTGCCTTGCCCACAGCAAGCGAATATGCACACTGGGAAACACCAGAAGAAGCAGAAAAAAAAGTAGCTTACTACATGGCACAACACGAAGCCAGAAAAGCTTATGAACCAAAGATTGATCGATTTAAAATTGCTGGCCTTGTTCTTGAACACCATCCAAAAGAAACCCCAGAAGAAGCTGCCCAACGCGTAAAACAAAACCCACACCCAATCAGCGGGGCATCACACAGCGCATACAACCAAGCTCTGTACTACCAAACACTGAGCAGTAAAACTGCACCATCATCAGATTATGATTATGATGCAGAAGTTGAACTCGTTGGTTTTATGCTTGAACATACTCAAATAAGCCAGGACGATGCTGCCGAAGAAAAAAGAATAGAACAACTGAGTCGCAAACTGCAAATGGCAATTGGCAAAGCATCGTGCCAAGAACTACAAGAGCTTATTGATGCGGGCGCTGATGTTAATTTTAGCAGTGGCTATCTGTTGCCACCGCTTCATCAAGCAGCAGGAGAAGGCCACGTAGATCATGTTAGGTTCCTCCTCAGAAATGGCGCTGACCCTAACAAATTTTTTTTCGAACGCGGTACACATTTTAGCCCACTCATGCTTGCCTTAGCCCAAAAACGTGCCCACTGCGCCCAACTCCTTATTCAAGCCGGCGCTCATGTTTTTGAAATAGTTGCGGGCGAAAACACAGCACTTCACATCACGCTTGCCATGACAAACATTCTCGACATTTTGAGTGTAAAACAAAACCAAAAAGAAACCTGGGAATGCTTGCACACCATTCTTGTTTCTATAACCCCTGAAGAACGTACAAAGCTCATTAACGCGCCCAACGCTCTGGGCCAAACCCCGCTACATTTGGCAGCAAAAAGACTTAATCTTGAATGCGCGCAACTCTTAATGGACAACGGTGCTAACATTAACGCAGTCGACGGTGATGGCAACAACGCACTTCACTACGCAATTCAAGAGCGAAAAGAATTAGACAAAAATAATCAGAATCTTATGATGGCTGGCCTGTCACTTGAAGCAAAAGTTGATAACATGATCGGCTATCTTCTGTGGCCAGATTTTTCGATAAACAATATTTTTAATCCAAAACCACGCAATCTCTACAAAAAAATCAACATTAATGCACAAAATAAAGCCGGCGAAACAGCTTTGCTACTGGCAAGCAAAGTTGGCTACTGGAAACCAACACAAACACTCATTAAAGCTGGCGCAAACAAAAGCATCAAAGACCATGCAGGCAACGCATTCCAACCAGTCAACCATCCAATGTGCATAATTTCATAAATAAGAATTTAAACGATTAAACAACAGAAAGTTAATCATGATTAAAAAATTTATGTTTTTGCTTTTTATTTCCCTCTCTCTGGCAAACACCGCGCTGCCTGCAGCAACAACATCACACAACGCACAACTGTCACTAAAACAAGACTCAATACTATCGCGCTTTCTTGATGCAGCAAAATATAATGAAAGCAAAAAAATTAAAATCTATATTCAATTTCTAAAAGCAGAAAACATTAGCATTGACAGGCTGGGCAAGTTTGGCGAAAGCGCTCTGCACATAGCCGCAGAAAACGGTCACACTGAAATGGTAAAAATACTTTTAGATGCTGGCGCCAGCCCAGAAGCACTAACCAGAGAGGGCTTAACACCGCTCCACTACGCTGCCAATTGCGCAATTATGCAATTGTTGCTTGATCGCCACGTCAACATTGAAGCAGTAGACAAGCACGGCAAAACGCCCCTACATTGCGCCGCACTGCGCGGCCGTGTTGAGTGCTTACAGTTATTGCTCAATAATAATGCCAACCCCAATGTTTTAACCACATTACAACAAACGCCACTTCACTTTGCCGCCGCTCGCAAAGACGGCGCTGAATGTGTGACAAAACTTCTTGCAGCAGGAGCCGACAAAGATCTTCAAGATTTTTCAGGTAAAACCACTTTTGAAATTGCAGCCTGGCACCAGCACAAGCTTGTTATGAGGGCTTTGCGCTAAGTATTTTTCTGTGCATAAATTTTTGGTGTGGTACACTCCTCGCAAGAGAGTATTTTGAAAAAAAATCTTAGATACCCGGAGAGTACCATGATCCAAAAAATTATACGTACATTTTTTTTCACACTGGCACTGGCAAACACGGCATTGCCCACCGGTATACAACCTCTTGATGCTGCCGACCAAGAGGGCCTTACCGCACTTCACCACGCAGCAATCAACAATCATCAAAACGTTATTGAAGAGTTTGTTGCTGCAAGCGTTTCGCGTGACGCACAAGACAACCAAGGCTGGACAGCGCTGCACTGGGCCGCCCAGTACGGTCGTTCTGCTTTTGTAGCACAACTTCTTGCAGCGGGTGCCAATCCGTGCATTAAAAACAAGCAGGGCTGTGGTGCTGCAACCATTGCAGGCATCTACCGATACCGCAGACTCATGCGCCGCTTGCTTGAGGCAGAAGAAATGTGGGCATTGGCAGAAGAGCATATGTCTCACTAAAAATTGTTTTTAGAAAACTATTACATAAGCACCGAAAGTTAATCATGATAAAAAAATTAAGCTCATTTTTTTTTGCACTCGTTCTAACAAGTAATGCAATGCCAGCAGCATGTTCATCGTCAACACAACAACCATCTGCTGACGACTCAAGTAGTAGCCCCAGAATAGATAACCGTACGCTTAACCTCGAATTTGTTAAAGCTTTCCATTCAAAAGCAAGCTGCGAAGAAATACTAGCACTTATTGCTGCCGGCGCCGATGTTAATTGTTACTACAACGGAAGTACTTGCTTGCATTATGCAGCAAACAACGGCATGGCCGACCACCTCAGCTTGCTCTTAAGAAATAGGGCAAATCCTGAGCTACGAAGCGCTACTCTCTTACGAACCCCTCTTCATGAAGCAGTTTCCAGCCTTCACCTTGAATGCGTAAAAAGACTTGTTCAACACGGCGCAGACCTGAATGCACGTGAACACAGCGGCGGCACACCTCTCCACTTTGCCGTAATGTCCAGCTCTGTGGAACGGGAAAATCCTAAAATAGAACAACTGAAAATCAACATTATAAATATGCTTATTTACAAACGGTTTAGCCAGTCAGTGGGAAGCAGCACTGATAGCATTACAGAAAAAAATAATATTAATCTGGATGCGCAAAATATGTTTGGACACACAGCGCTACATGTTGCTTACTTAAGTGGTTATAAAAATATTGCACAAGTTCTTCTGCAAGCCGGGGCCAATCCTAGAATCCCAGACATATTTGGCCAAACAGTTGCCAGGTAAGATCAAACATAAAAAAGTAATCATAATTTTTAACCCAAAACGTGATCATGATTAAAAAAGTTATATGCTCATTTTTTATAACGCTTGCACTCGCAAGCACCGCAATGCCTGCTGCACTGCCAGAAAATGACCGACAACTTCTTGTTGCTGCCAAAGATGGCAACATCGAACGCTTACAAGAACTTATTAGAGCTGGCGCCAACGTTAACGCAACTAATCAACAGGGCACTACCCCACTTCATGAGGCGACGCCACTTGGCAATACAACATGTGTAGAACTACTGCTTGCCGCAGGTGCTAACCCAAATGCACAAGATGCAAAAGGAAAAACACCGCTTGAATATGCCGCGCTAATTGGCCATGTCACCTGCGTACAACTGATGGCTTGGGCACCAACTACCACAATGAGCACTGCCTTAGCGGCCCTGCAATATGCTGCCATGAAAGGTTTTAGCACCTGCTTGCGCGTCCTCATTGCCGCAACGTCTAGAACTGGCAGGGCAAATAAACAAGGCAACTTCCCACTTCACTACGCAGCAGCGCGTGGCCATTCAACATGCGTACACGATTTGCTTCATCCAACGCAAGGAGTCCTTTCAAACGTTCACCTTCTCAGCCTTGCAAGTATGGCGCAACTAGTCATTGATCGAGAAAGTGTTAATGCACAAAATAAGTTTGGCAACACACCGCTGCACTTGGCAGCCAAAAATGGGCATGTTGCCTGCGTGCGCGAACTTCTTGCTGCGAGTGCCAATCCGTGCATTCGTAATCATGTTGAAAAAAAACCTTGCGACCTTGCCACTCACTACGGCGTGATTTACATTTTGGAAAAAGCTGAGCAAATGTGGGCAGAAACGCATGAAGAAGTTTACGACGATCATGATGATCTTCAAAGCGTTGAAAAAATGATGTTATATTATTTGGTGTTAAAATCTGCTGAGAATACCTGCTCCTTTTTCTTTGCGTAAATTTTTGGCATGCTACACGATGTCACTAAAAAATTGTTTTTAGAAAATCATCACCATTACAACATCACACGGAGTTAATTAATGATCAAAAAATTGAGTGCTCTTTTTATTACACTTGCACTGGCAACCACTGCCCAGCCAGCAGGAGAGGCTCCTGAAGAAAATCCCCAAGCACCTTTACTTTTTGCGGCAGTAGAAACAAGTAATTTACCTTGGCTCAAGCAACTCATTGCCACGGGAGCCCCCACTAAAGGACTAGGTTTATTACCATTTGCCGCTTCACGCCGTCACACTGCAGTTATTTCTTACTTGCTCGAGGAAAAAAAAGTTGATGTTAACGAACAAGATGAATTAGGACGAACAGCAGCACACTTGGCCGCGCGCATAGGCGCTACCGAGATTGTTAAAACGCTCACCCAACACGACGCAGACATCACCATAGCCGACCAGTTTGGCCGCGTTCCACGAGAATATGATGCCGGGCAAGATGCACAACTTACCAGACTTTTAACGCCGGAAGATTAACAATTTAGCAAAAACAATAATGTGGAGATTTTTATGAAGAAAATTTTTTTTTGCGCGTTAACCGCTAGTTGGCTCTTTGCAAGTGTTCATGCTTCGGTTGATGAAAAAATAGCCACGCTGCAGACACTCAACTTCAACGAAAAAATTGCCACGCTCACCCAACTCATTCAAACAACCGGCCAGCGAACACTGAGCAAAGAAGACCAAGAAACATGCGCAAGTTTCTTGATGGGCCTTTTTCATGAAGTTGCGCTGCACGGCGAGCCAGAGCGCATCGCTTTTAAAAATCTGCTTCACAGCCTGCTAGCCAGCACCCTGCTCACGCACGAGCAACGCGAATACATCACCAAACTCATGCTGCCTTTTGTTGATCCTGCAAGCCAAGCGGCAACACCAACTATCCAACGCTCTCCTGCAACCGAACCAGAAAACGCTCACGCCAACAATCGTGTGTTTCATGATACGCAACAGATCACCGTCCCAATTATTACCAAAGAGTGGGTACCCGGAGAGAGTGGCAAGCTTGAGCAAAAAACTGAGATTAGTTTTAAAACGGTAAAACCACACACTACTTCCAACACTCAACAAAAACATGTTACCGAAAAAGAAAGACAACTAACAAGATCTGTTACAGAAGAAACCACCAGCAAAGGCAGCGGGCGCAGACCGCGCTGTAGAAAAGCAGGAATTTATCGAAGCGCATAAAAACTAAGAAAGAATAAATCATGAGCAATGACGCAACAACAACATTTAAAGAACTGAACGATCTTTTGCGCGTGTATCTCCAAGAGCGGGGATGGGAAAAGTTTCATAATCCCAAAGATATTGCAGCCAGCTTGAGCGTTGAAGCAAACGAATTATTAGAACTTTTTTTATGGCGAACGCCAGAAGAGCTTTATGCAGAATTAGAAAATAATCCAAAATTTAGAACGCAAGTGCAAGACGAGCTGGGTGATATTATTTTGTGTTGCCTCAACTTTGCGCACAATGCCAAAATTGATATTTCTCAAGCGTTTAAAGAGAAATTAAAAAAGCAGGCACTTAAATACCCTGCAGATCAGGTACAAGGAAGCGTTGAGCGCTATTTTGAATTGAAGTACAAAAACAAATAAGCACACAGGTTTTTTATCTTTTTCTTTTTCTTACAATCTCTGCTCTATTCATTAGATAATTTTTGCGTTTTGTAGGAGGTGTACATGCTGACACCTCCTACCACCTCCCGCACTTGGGCTGGTCGCCCAAGACCCACTGACGCACCGAATCGCTGCAACCGCGCTTACGCGCTCTGTGCGCTCACGGTACTTATACAGAGCCATTAATTACACTTTTCCGGATGCTCGTTGTTGTTTTTGGTTCAACATTTTGCAAGTCAAAAATCGATTAATGGCTCCAAATAAGCACCATCAAGCGAACAGAGCGCGCTAGCGCGGTTGTCGGGCGTTGGTGCGTCAGAGATTCCAAAGATACTTCTTTGGTGCGCCCATTCCAAAGGGGGTCGCAATACCCCCTTTGGAAAAAACGAAATGCTTTAAAATTAGATAAGACAGAGATTGTAAGAAGATGAAAAAAGAAAAAAAGAATGGTTAAAATGTTAAATCGTGCACAATACTTTGTAACTGACTATACGCCAGTTTAGCTTCTTCCAACGAAGCTCCATCTTCAAGCGTGCTAATATCACCAATTGCAGAACCTTCAACTACCGCCTTAAGCAAGCGCCTCATAATTTTACCAGACCGCGTTTTAGGCAACCGATCAACAAAATAAACACCACGCAACACAACAAACGCGCCAATGTGCTCACGGACTACTTTAATAATTTGTTGTTTAATCTCGTGCTCGTGCCCAACGCCACTATTTTTCAGAATGGCAAACAGCACAATCGACTCGCCCTTAATGTCGTCATGCACGCCAATTGCTGCTGACTCTGCAACCATTGAAAGCGTTACCGCAGCACTTTCAATTTCTGCCGTGCCAATACGATGCCCCGCAACATTAACTACTTCGTCTGCGCGACCAAGCAACCAAAAATAACCATCATCATCAACACGTGCATAATCACCGGTATAGTACATGCCTTTAAAGCGACTCCAATAAACTTCTTTAAAACGTTCTGGGTCGTTATAAATACCAATGTTCATGCCTGGCCATGGTTTTTTAATGACCAAATATCCCTTGGTACCAGCAGGCACTGCCATACCCTGCGCATCAACAACTTCAGCTTCAATTGTTGGCAGCGGCAACGTTGCAGAACCTGGTTTAAGTAATACCAAATCTAGCCCTGCTGTTGGCGCAATCAAAAAACCGCCCGTTTCAGTTTGCCACCAGGTATCAATAATTGGGCACTGATTAGCACCAATGCGCTCGTGGTACCAACGCCACACTTCTGGGTTAATTGCCTCACCCACCGTTCCCAGTATTTTTAAACTTGAAAGATCAAATTTTGCCGGCCATTCATCGCCATATTTTATGCACATGCGAATGGCGGTTGGCGAGGTGTAAAAAATGGAAACGCGATATTTTTCAATCAAGCGCCACCAGCTACTTGGGTCTGGAAAATCTGGCGCACCTTCATACATAACCGAAGTAAGCCCCAGCAATAGCGGCGCATAAATAACGTACGAATGTCCGGTAACCCAGCCAATGTCTGCCGTGCACCAATAAACTGAATCACTTTTTGTATTAAACGCCCACTGCATAGTTGCACGCACGTACGTTAGGTAGCCACCAGTCGAGTGCATTAAGCCTTTGGGCTTGCCCGTAGTTCCCGACGTGTACAAAATGTAGAGCGGATGATTAGACTCAACAGCAACCGGTTCTACAAAAACATTCTTTTCTAAATGCTCCTGCGCTATGATATCGCGCCCTTCGTGCAGCACAAGCTCGTGCTGGGAGCGTTTGATAATAATAACTTTTTCAATTGATGGGCAGTCACTAACTGCTTGATCAACAATTTTTTTAAGTTCAATTGTTTTGCCGCGGCGTATGCCAATGTCGGCTGTTATCACAAACTTTGCCTGCGTATCGTGAATGCGATCTTTAAGCGCATGGCTGCTAAAGCCAGAAAAAACTACCGAGTGCGTAGCCCCAAGGCGCGCGATTGCCAAAATGGCCGCTGCTGCCTGTGGGATCATGGGCAGGTAAACCATAACAATGTCATTTTTTTTCACGCCAAGTTTTTGCAACAAATGAGCGTACTGATTAACCTGCTGGTACAACTCAGCATAAGTCCAAGTTATCACACTGCCCTGCTCATCTTCCCAATGAAAAGCAACTTTGTTACCAAGACCATTTTTTATGTGCACGTCAACGCACAAGTACGACGCATTAAGCTGGCCACCTTTAAACCAATGAGCATACGGCTCATGCCATTCTAAAGTTTTGTCCCAACGCTTAAACCACGCAAGTTTTTCCGCTTGTTGTTCCCAAAAATGTTCTGAATTCAAACGAGTATCAAGAGCAGGCATCATAACTCCAATCCTTTCCCAGCACGTTCATGCAAAAACTTTTTTCTCGATACTGCAATGTACCTAAAAAAAAATTCTTGATCAAACAACAGTTTTTCTCGACAGTCCCCTGCCATCGGCTATAAAATGGCGCAATGTAATGATTAGTAAAAAAATTTATAAAAAGGTGATTTTTTTATGAAGAAAACAAGCTTATTATTATGCGCAATATTCACCCTTTCTGCATCAGCTCACGGCGCAGCAAGCTCCAATGCATTCGATCCAACAAATATGATGGCTCGGCATACATTTTGCCGTCAAGACAATGTAGAAGTCCTCAAACAGTGGCTTATCGCAAAAAACGAATATGAATTAAATGACTACACCTACGCAGTGCTCAGTGATTGTGCCGTTTTTGCCAGCGTTGAATGTATCAGATTTTTTCTTGCAAACAGCCCTAACCTTGACATAGAATTGGAACAGCGAAATGACAACCTTGCGCTTATGCTACTCAGCAGGCTCTTGTTCCATGGCAGACCGCACACACCACGACACTGCACGTGCGTCAAAATGATTCTGAATGCAATTCCAACTCCTGAAATTCTGGAAAAGGATGCTGGCCTGCCGTTGATCCACCGAGCCTGCAGTGTTGGCTGCCCTACCTGTGTCCAAGCAGTATGCGATACGGGCGTTAATCTTAGAAAACGCGATAGTTACGACAAAAACCTTCCCACTGAAGAAGCAAAGAGTATGCTCAACAAAAAATTGACCAAGCATATTGGCAGCTCTGAAAAACCACTCGATCAAGAAGCTCGTCAAGAAATGATTGCCAAGTACGAAGCTTGTGTACGTTTGTTAAACGAGCGAATAGCACTATTGCCACCAGAAATACATGATGACCAAGACTATACAGACAGCTACTATTCAGACGGTTATGAAAATGGCGACGCAGATGGCTCTCAAGACTATAACTCAGACAATGCTGGCCAAGATGGCCCAGGTAGCCCAGACTATAATTTTGGCAGTCTTTTTGATGATTCAGACGACTCGGAGATTGAACAGTAGTAATTTAAGCAGTGAAAAGAAGGAGAATAGTATGAAGAAAATAAGCTTATTTATGTTCACCACACTGATTACTTTTTTATCGGCACATGGTGTTGTCACACGAGCACACGCAACACCTGGTAGCCTCTACAAAGAATATTGCGCGTTGCTGCATCACCATGCAGCACAAGGCAACGCTAATTGTCTAAAAATTATTCTTCAAAACCCACAAGCACAGCAAGCACTTGAATCGCGTTCGCAACATCTCAAACTCACCCCACTTCTTCAAGCACTCTTTTGGCCACACCATACAAAAAAACACTGTGCTTGCGTTAAAACACTGTTGGCAGCTGGTGCCAGCACAACAGCAACAACACAAAATCGTAAAAGTACCGCCATACACCTTGCCAGCAGAGCCGGTTGTCTCACCTGCATTGAAGCATTATGCAAATACGACTCAAAAACTTGGCAAAAAGATCGCGATGGCAACACACCCGCTGGCGTTGCTCAAAAATACGCTGAATTTTACACAGACAAAGAAAACCAAGAAAAATTTAATCTGTGTTTAACCTTTTTAAATTCATTAAAAATTTGTTAGACTCCAACGACTATGAAAAAAACAATCTTACTAGCGTGCGCATTATTGCTGCCATGCGCCCCTATTTATACAGCAGCAGAACACATATCTTTAGTAGATTTCATGAAAACTGGCGGTCTGCACACGCCAGAAAAATGTGCTCGTGTCACAGAAATGATTAATACTGGCGTACTGGTCAACCAATCCGACTCTAGCGGGAATACAGCACTGCACATTGCCTGCTGCCAAGTTTGCACACTCTGCATTCAAGAACTTCTTGCACACGGCGCGGACAGAACCATAAAAAATAATTATAACGAAACACCGCTGGAATTAGTTACCAGAAGATTAAAAGAAAGCTCTCGCTTTCGTAGACCGGTAACACCAGAACAACTTGAAGCGTGCAAGATATTGTTAGAATCGTTATCTTAAAACAACACCCCACACCACGATTGGACAACTATGAAAAGAATATGCTTACTGCTTTTTTCACTTTCATTACTTTGGCTACCAGCCCACAGCGCGGCCACATCAAAACTTTTAGATGACTCGTACTCATCTTCAGATGAAGAAAATCCAGACGACGTCCTACCACAAACATATAAAGAGCTGTGCGAAGAGGTGGAACATGATAGAATCGAAATCTTGCAATTATTACATAAGAAAGATGTTCTTAATTCTTTTCTTTGCGAACAAAAAAAATATGAAAACCTCTTAAGTATTGCTACGGAAAACATAAGTTTAGATTGCTTAAAATTTTTACTCACACACGATTACAAAGAAAATCTTAAACCAGGTTTTCTTGCTTCTTTGCTACTTACCATACTCAAAACACACTGGCTGCATGGACAATTTAACGAAAAAAGCGGTAAATTTATAGCTTCAAAAAAATGTCTCTGTGTTAAAGCTTTGCTGAGAGCCGGCGCCCAACCAAATATACTCAGTCACACAACAACGCCACTTCATTTGGCGTGCTTTCAAGGCTGTCCACTTTGTGTTAATGTACTACTGATACACAACGCAGACCCAGCTGCTCACGATAAGCAAGGAAAAACGCCGCTCAAAGAAGCGCAAGAGCTCTTGGGTAAATGCAAGCCGCCTCATGCTGTTCCAGGATGCCGTGAAATTTTTTTTGAAGGCAGCTCGATGCCGTACAACAAAATGTCAAACCCTGCTTATACATACAAGCATTTTGCTACCTGCGTAACGCTTTTAGAAACGAGGACCTTTCAATAATTCATAACGCTCAAAAGGGAGAGTATGATAGAGAAAGTAAGTTTATTTCTAATCTCAATGCTACTCAGTATGCCACTTAACGCCGTCAAGACACGGTCGCAAAGCCTCAAACCTCTCAACTTTGAAAAACTTACAAAAATTTGCACGACAAACAACAAAAAGCTTCTTGAACTGTTGTTTGAAGCCAACATTGGCGCTCGTGAGTTTTTTTATGAACTCGTTGACCATTGCATCGAAAATGGCAACATGAAATGCTTGCGCTATCTTCTTGCACACACACCAGTACCACTCACACATTGCCCAGAACTTCTCATCGATTGGTCTACTCATACGCCCAACCACTGTACCGCCTTAAAAATCCTTCTAGAAAAAAGAACTAACTGGACAGCCCTTGCACCCGATGGCCTGGTGCTTCACGAGGCCGCACAAGTTCCCTGTGTATCATGCATTCAAAATTTATTGCTGTACGGAGCAGACCCTTGCTGGGTAGACCGCAAAGGTAAAACGGCACAGGGAGTCGCAAACGAAAGCATGATGTGGACACAATACCAAAGCAGACTTGATGCAAGCACTCGCACAGACCTTAAAGAAAAATATTTGCTTTGCATAATGCTCCTACAGAACAACACAGAAGAATTAGACCAGTCAGACGCTGATGAATTTTCAAGCAACACTGACTCTGAAGAAAATGAAAGCTCTTCAAGAGATACCAACTACAGCGCAACCGAAGATGAAGATGAAGATGAAGAATCAAGCTCAAGCGATTATGCTTCAGGAGAACTTTCATGAAAAAAGCACTCTTATTTTTTTGTTTCATAACGCTCTTTAAACTCCCGCTCAATGCCGTTGTAACACGTTCACAAAGCCCAGAAGCGCTCGATATTGCCGCACTTAAACAGGCTTGCTCAAACAACCACAAAGAGCCTCTTGAGCTTTTGTTTGCAGCAAAGAACGAAGAACTGAACGAAAATTATTACACACTCCTGCGCCACTGCGTGGAGCAAGGCAGCCTCAAATGTCTTAATACTCTTCTCAATCATGCACCAGAGCCATTGGAAGAATCTGATGAGTTACTGGTTCCCTGGTCGGTATGGGTAGTGCACAATTCAAAACATTGTCTGTGCATCAACGCTTTGCTGAAAAAGCAAGCCAATTTCTCAGCATTGGCAGAAAACGAACTACCACTTCACATGGCCGCAGGGGCCGGATGCCTGACCTGCGTTGAAAACTTATGCCACTACCTCCTACATACTTTATCTATCAATCACGTGTGGCCTCACTTACTCCAAAAAGACAGCGATGGCTTTACTGCACTTGCGCGAGCAAGAGCATCTTTCAATCTTTTTCGGCACGACCAAGCACGTCAAGCAGGCTTTGATTCTTGCGAACAATTTTTGTTCAGAACTAAACTTGAGCTATCAAATCAACTCACGAGAGATTTATTGCTAGGCTGTAATCTGTGATAAAAAAAATTATCTTGTTACTAACTACACTCGCACTCTCCAGCCAGGCACACGGTCGTGCCATCATTATGCTCGACCCTGCAGGCGATGCTCATGAGCTGGGCCGCAAACTGGCGCAAGGTTATGAGCGCGGCGCAACGCTGACGTTGGCCGAAAAGCTGCAGCAAGAACTGGCACAAGAACCAGAAATCTACCCACTTTTAAGCCGCCAACCTGGCGAACAATGCCTACCCCTCCAGGCAGCTTCGTTTGCCAACCGGCTCAACGTCAACCTGTTTGTACGACTGCACTGCTACCACGAGCTGACCGCCAAGCCCCGCATTTATCTGTATCATCAACTGCGCAACCCGCTAACCGACCTTGCCACGCGCACATTCAATCAGCTCAGCTTTACCCCTCTTTCACAAGCTCACCTACCCAACCTACGCACCACACTCAAACGAATAGAAAGCATAAAAGAAACACTAATAACGCCGCAGTACCAGCAGTTTTTCGACTGCTTTGGCCCTTTTGGCTTACCACTCAAACCACTAGCCGGTGTGCAGCCTGCAGGACTTATCATTGAAATTGGCTTGAGTAGCTCAACCAAACTAGAAAGCCTGATTCAGCCAATCAAACAGGCTTTAGTTAACGCATGTCTCATTTCCTAGAAAAGAATTGTATTGAATTCTCCGCATTTTTCTGGCTATTTTTACTAACTGTGTTATTCTTTTTTTAGTTAGTATTTTTTCCCTTTCAAGCGCAGAAAAGAGCCGCTATGAAGACCTTTTTCGATTCTCTTCCAAATTTCTTGGAACAACACGTTTACCAACCATTGTCCGTCCTTGCCACTCCCGATGCGTTATTGAGCTTGGCTTGGTTTGCACTCGGCATAGTTGTGCTCGTTATTGAAATTAATATGCCCGGGCTTTTTTATTTTATTTCGTTGGCATTTGGTTGCTTTGCTGCATCACTATTAGCGCTACTTTCGTACTCGTTATTTACGCAGTGCGTTGTTGCACTGAGCGTAGCGGTACTTTCATTTGAATGCATGCGCCGCTTTTTAAGCGCGCCAGCACGCCCAGCACTGCGCACCAACATTGAAGCATTGCACAACGAACAAGGTATAGTAATTCACACCATTGAAGCAACCAAAACAGGTCGCGTAAAAGTTAACGGTGAAGAGTGGGCAGCGGTGGCACACAATCACCATACTATTTTGCAAAAAGGTACCCCGGTACGTATTATTGGTACCAAAGGTAACAAAGTTATTGTTAAAGCAGACTAACAAGTATTTTTTTAGGATTTCTCATGATTTTTCTCATTTTCTTTTGTATCGTATTTTTGTTTTTCGCTTTTTTGCTTGCCAAAGCTACGTACGTAGTTAAACAAGCAGAAGTAATTGTTATTGAACGCTTTGGTAGTTTTCACAGCGTTTTAAAACCTGGCCTTAATTTTGTCATGCCCTTTGCCGACAAACCACGCCAAGTTTTGTGGACTTTTATTCAAGAAGAAGCACGCAGTGGCAAAATGTATCGCTTCTCTCGCTATATTGATCGCATTGATTTGCGTGAAAGTGTGTACGATTTCCCAAAACAAAACGTTATTACCAAAGACAACGTAACTATGGAAATTAACGCCCTGCTCTATTTCCAAATTACTGACCCAATAGCCGCCACCTACGAAATTGACAACTTACCACAAGGTATTGAAAAACTAACACAAACAACGCTACGTAACATTATTGGCTCATTGGATTTGGACGAGTCACTAACCTCACGCGACATGATTAATGAAAAGCTCACGGCAATTCTTGACGAAGCAACCGACAAATGGGGCGTTAAGGTAAATCGCGTTGAGCTACAAGAAGTTAACCCACCACGTGATATCCGCGATGCTATGGAAAAGCAAATGCGTGCAGAACGTGACCGTCGTGCTCATATCTTGGAAGCTGAAGGCTTAAAAACTGCAGCAGTTTTGGAAGCTGAAGGTAAAAAGAGTGCAGCAATTTTAGAGGCTGAAGGCGTTAAAATGTCGCAAGTTATGCGCGCACAAGGTGAGTCTGATGCTCGTCGCTTGCTGGCACAGGGTGAATCTGATGCTATTAAAGTAGTTCGCGATGCAGTGCCAGGTCAAGACCCACTGCCCTACATGACCGCCCTAACCTACATTAAAGCATTGCCAGAAATGACAAAAGACAAAAATGGCAAACTTATCTTGGTTCCGTATGAAGCTAGTGCTATCATGGGCTCGTTGAGTAGTATTAAAACACTGTTCAAAGATCTTGAAAAGTAGGAGATAGTAAGAATGGTCAGACGGATTAGACTGTCGGTTATTTTGTTAGGCGCTTTGCTCTTTTTTTGGTGGGCATTTTTGCTGTTTGCGCGTCATAGCACCGCAGACTCACACTTTTATAGCCGCAACGCTTACAACCAAGACACCTGCAGAATTTATTGCGATCTAGGCCTACTAGCACAAAGCCGTAACGATTATAAACAGGCAGTTAGATATTATAAAATAGCATTAAGTTTTAGACCCAACAGCAGAAAGGTTTGCAACCAACTTAATATCTGCTATCAACTGCGCAATAAGCCAGTTAAAGCAGCTCTCGCACTGCAAGGAAAGCTGATAAAAAAGAACCAAACAAGAGCAGTTTAAAAAACATGAAAAGGCACTCTGTTTTAGAACAAAGTGCCTTTTTTAGCATAAAAAATTAGTAAAAGTAGCATTTCGAAAAAACATTCATAAATTTATAACAAAGGAAAAAGCTATGCATGCACACAAACTGTTTTTGATCATTTCTTTCTTGAGTATCAGTATTTCTACCAATCTTTTTTCTGCCAGCTCATCACAAGCTCCTCAAACCGTTTCCTTCACCAAAAAAGAAATAACTATCCCCCTCAACCAAGCCTGCAAGATTATTGGACTTTTAAACCGGTTGCACAAGGATGCTCCCCTTAAATTTCAGCAATTATGCCAATTGTGCCAAAGTGATGGAGACTCTCAACTAACACCTTCAGATACCATGTTTTTAGCAGAGTACAAATTCACAACACTTCTTTTTACCAACCTACAAAACTCAACAAAATACTGGATCATTGACCCTGCAGGCAAATTAAGCCCCACAAGTAAGAATCTTTTTCTAGGACTTATTACACATAAAGATGCCATACTAACAGCAAAAGAATCGCTTTCTCTCTAAGCTGACAAACCCAGCCTCTTTTTAAAAAACTGACAACAAGACTCCTCTCATCACTGCGCACTTTTTATCCAAATATAAAATATTATTTACTTATCGCCCTTGATTCGGTTATTGTAAAAATATAAAAATAATACTTTTTGCTGGAGACACAAAACTGTTCATTAGCGGGGGAGAGGGATCATGAAGAAAAAATTAATTGTTGGGCTCGTGCTACTCACTTTTAGCACATTTAATCTGCATGGCGCAGCAACATCAACGCCTTCATCGCGACCAAGAAAGCTTCAGGGCATCGATGTTAGAAAAAAAATTGTTGTGCTTAACCTTACCGAACCTAAAATTAAAATAAATTATCTCATTTTTGAAAATCTCCATCAAAGCCTTGTTAAACTCTGCGAAGATCTAGAGCGATTTAAAAAATTAAAGATAGAGGACGCCATTCATAATCAATCACGTCTTCTCAATACCCTGATTGAGTATGAACAAGGAACTCAAGTTTCAAAGGAAATTTTTGAAATTGCAGAATTCAATCATCTAACAGAGACAGCCCCTAACAAAGATTTGGACAACTTTTATCTCTTAATGGCAAGTGGCAAAATTCCAGATTTTTTGGATGAGTGCATAAAAATAATACTGACAAGATCAGAAACCGGCTTTATATGGTACTATTTGATTTCTGAGTTAGAAATTGTCACAGATCGAGCAACTAAGCAAAAAGTAATAGAAATAATAGACACTCAAAAACCAAAACCAGCACGAAGCAAATCACTATTGCACATGCCAAAATTTGGCAAACACAAACATGACCCCATCGGTATAGCCATAACTGAGTTGCCTTCAGACAGCCCTCGCAGCGATGCAGAAACGGACGGAGCAGGCCATGAAGAGTAAAACGTCCACATTGCTAGCAAGCCTGTACACACTCTGGCTGATTACCTGCAACACATGCTCTGCAGCTGCAAACAACGACTTTGAAGGAGATCGCTCACAAGACTCATTTGCAACGTACTCAGATACAGAAAGTATTGATGCTGCACATGCAGCAGACGATTTTCTTGATGCTCTCTATAACTCTGATGAAATACCAGATGAAATACCAAACGAAGAACAAATAGCAAGGCCCGCTAGAAAAAAAGAAAACAAGCACAAGCAACGAAAAAGAAGTAATAGCCTGAGGCAACTAAGCTTAAGGCATATCTTTAGTAAAAGTTTTTTTGATATTACTATGTACGAAGAAGTATTAATGGGCAAAGCAGAAGCCGAAACTCTCGAGAAAAAACTAAGAGAATTATCACTAAGCAATCCTGAAATAATCAATGATTTAATTACTGTCTGCTCTGAGCCCTTGGCAGCACTTGAACATGAAACCCTTACCACCCTACAACAACTCGGCTTTTGTACCAAAATACCAGGAACGCCTTTTTCAATTATTGACCCTGCAAACAGCACTTTCACCCTGCCAGGCAAAATGATCATGACAGCATTTGCTCAACAAACTTATAGCTCTGATGGCCAACCTAAAATCACCATCAGAACTCTAGCAGAGTTAATTGAAAAAGGCATAGCGATCGTAACAAAAAGACCACATTCGGGAAGTTTCTAGAAAATAGCTTGTGCTCCAAGCTACACTTTATTAAATTTAGTACAGCTATTTTCAAAGTCAAAAAACCAATGGAGATTCTTATGAAGCACAAAACAGTTACTTTTCTTATTACTTTTAGCTTTTTAACCTTAGCAACCTTTAACACCAGCTACACAGCAGCAAATTCAGAATCAGATTCGCAAGACACTGAATACGAACTTGCCCCAGGGTCTGAAGATGATGACAAAGCAGTATACTCAAGCAGCGAAGATGCTCAAATAACCAAAACAATAAGAGAAATAGATGGCGAAGATGAAGAAGGAAGACACCTGCGCATTGCGGTTCAACAACTAGAATTAAATGAAAAAGCACTTAACGAAATAGAAAAAAAACTCAAAAAATTCAAGGATAATCAGCTCATACTTGATGATTTACGAGCTGTGTGCGTTAACGAACGGGAAGCTCTTTCACCGCTTACCATACGCTCACTCACCACTGCCGGTTTTTTCAAAAAACTTCCAGGAGAAGATTTTCCGCTCATCAATAGCGATGGCACCATAGAACCTGGCATGAAAGCAGTAATCGCACGTTTTCTGAAACAAACGCCACGCAATCTTTTGCGAGGCGGCCGCGCTCGCATTAGAATTGCCAGAAACTAAAACGTTGCCAACGAGCGATGATAACTGATTGCAAAATGATGAGCATAATCACGCAAAGCAATTAATAACTGGGCTGCATGAGTCTTTTGGTCAAGCACTAAGCCCTGCGGAAAGCGCTTTGAAAAGACCGTCTCTTCGCGCTTGGCAAGGCTGACAAACTCAGCCTGTTCAAACAAATGCTGCACCGCGCTCAACTGCCCCTTGCCACCATCAATTAAAATTAAGTCAGGCAGCTCAGCAACATCATGATAACGCCGCGAGACTACTTCACGCAAACTAGCGTAATCGTCATTTTGATGCACTGTTTTTATTTTAAAACGACGGAAATTATCTTTGTCTGGCTGGCCATCTTTAAACCGAATGCACGAGCCCACCAAAAACATCCCTTGCTTGTGCGAAATATCAAAACAATCAATCGTGTGCGGCTCAAAGGGCAGCTTGAGCAGACGCTTAAGCTCTTTGCCAACCGTTGCATGCTTTTTTAGCTCTTCTGCAACGTGAATCAGCGCCATACGCACAATGCCAGCATGGTGCTCTTGCGTTGGCTTGCTGATCGAGATTTCGCTGTCACGCTCATGCCAACTTTCTAAAAATTGCTCCATCAGCGTGCGCTCATGCTCTGAAACATCAAAATTAATCAAAATCGTTGCTGCTGGCGGCATCATGCGATAATAGCTTGCAAAGTATTCGATAATTACTTGAAGCAGCGCATCGCCTTCAACGTGAAGCGGCAGGTAAAAAATGCGCTTTTTATTTAAAACACCATCACGCTCAACAAAGAAAAAGAGTGCACGATTGCCTGGCGAAACTATCCACACGTGCTTGCGCGCCAAGACTTCAACACGCGACGGCTTAACATCAAGCGTACTAAAAACACGCTCAAAGGCCTGATGATACTCATGCAACTCGCGTGATTTTTCAAATTCAAGATTGGCACTACTCTCTTTGATCTGCTGCTCAAGATAAGCAAGAAACTTTTTATGACCCTGCGTTAATGCTTTTTTTGCTAACTCAACACGCTCTTTGTAAGCAGCTTTGTCAAAGTCTGGTCGGCACGAACCGGCACACATACCCAGGTGGTAGTATAAGCAACCGTTTTCAATTTTTTTACCACACAATTTTAAACGAAATGTTTTCATTAAAAAATCAAAGACGCGACGAACCGGACCCTTTTCAATGAACGGACCAAAGTAAGTTCCCTTAGTCTTTTTTTGCCGCACAATAGAAAGTCGTGGCATTTCGCTTGACGAGATGGTGATGTACAAAAAAGGCTGCCCGCTTTTGTACATGATATTGTGCTTTGGCTTGTGACTTTGAATCAATTTGGCTTCCAGCAGCATTGCTTCAAGCTCTGTTTCAGTTGCCATAAAATCAAGAGAAACACTCGATTCTACAATAGCATGCGCACGAAAATCGGCCCCGCTTTGCACATAACTGCTCACACGTGAGCGCAAATTTTTTGCCTTGCCAATGTACACAACATCGCCCCGCTCATCTTTAAAAAAATAAACGCCGGGCGTTTGCGGCAAACGTTTTATCTGGTCGAGCAATTGATCTTTTTCTTTCATTTCGCATCCTTACAAGAAATTCATTCTCTCTCTGTTCATTTTATGGTAATTTATCCTTCGATACGTTCTGCTACGCCAAGGCTTCGCAGAACATTCAGGATGAGCGGAGCACCGGTTTTATTAAGCCCGTTCGCCCTGAGCCTGTCGAAGGGTCGGGCGTAAATGAACAAAACACCAAACATTATAACAATAAGTGTCGCAGCAAAACTCTAAAACTTCAAACCAAAAGAAAGACGTCATGTTCCACAAACTCAAAATTCCATTGCTCGTTGTTTTAATTGGTGCCACCAGCTTTTGGCTGGGTAATAAAATTTATTTGTACTTCACGCACGAAAGCGCGCCAGTAGTAAGCCTGAACGGGATCTCACAGGGCGGCACCTACCAAGGGATTATTGCATGCTCGCTGAGCGCCAACAACGAGTATAAAATTAACAAAATCTCAGTAACATTGGACGGCCAAGAATATAATGTTGGCAACACTAACGTACGCAGCCGGACCTTCGAACTTCCCTTTTCGCTGGATACTACCAAACTTGCCGATGGCAAACACAACGTTGAAGTTCAAGCACAAGATTCAAGCTATCACGCAAACAAAGCAACGCACAACTGGGAATTTTTTGTAGACAATGTACCGCTCAAAGCAGATTTTTTAAAACCAAGCTACAAAGTTGAGCAAGGCAAAACACTGCATTTGTGCATTCAAGCAAACAAACTTGTAGAAAAAGCAACAGTCTCTTTCTTGGGCCGCACCTACAACTGCTACCCAACTTCTTCAACCACTACCACCTACGAATGTTTTATTGCCGTTGATTGCGAAGAACATCCGGTAGAACAAATGTTGGTTGCCGAACTTGAAGACGCCGCACAAAACGTGGTAAAACTTACCGCAAAAGCAGAAGTAGCAGCATTTCCATTTCCGCGCCAAAAAAGCGGCTTTTCAGTGAATGCCAAAAAGCTTGAACATGAAAAAGAAATCAGCATGAATACTAAAATTTTGGAAGAGGCAATTGGCAAGTGGTCACAAGATTCAGCCAAGCAAAAAATGTGGAACGGACCGTTTGAAATGCCAACACAAATTCGCCGTATCTCAACACCGTTTGGCGAGGTGCGCGTCACTGCTGAACGCGGACGTTACCTGCACAAAGGACTCGATTTAGTTAATGACCCAAAAAGTGTTGTGTGGGCAAGCCAAAGCGGCAAAGTGATTATTAAAGAACGTTACTTAATGACCGGCAACACACTAGTTATTGACCACGGACTTGGCGTTACCACGCTCTATGCACATCTTGACGAATTTTTTGATGTTGAAGTAGGCGACTTTGTAAAAAAAGGTAACCCGATTGGCAAGATTGGCATGACTGGCTATGCCAGCGGCTACCATTTGCATTGGGAGCTGCGCGTGCACAATACACCGGTTGATCCGACCGAGTGGACACAGAATATTTATTAGCCCCCTCGATACATTTTTTCGCATTGCTCAAAAACACTCGGGGTGAGCGAATATGACTGGCCACATCTGTAAGAATATGAACATTGCCGGTTGTTTTCATCCCAAGTGTTTTTCCGACAGGAAAAATTTATCGAGGGGATTCGTTTATAACGCTCAAAAGTTCTTCAAGGCTGATAACGCCTTGAGCAACTTTGAGCAAACCATCGTGCAACAGCGAAGGCATATTATCGCGCAAGCCCTGATGCCGAATAAGATCGGCCGAAGCTTTTTTTAAAACCAAATCGCGAATACTATCGTTCAACAAAATCAGCTCAAAAATACCGGTTCTTCCTTTGTAGCCAACATTAAAGCACTGCTTGCAGCCAACCGCTTTAAAGCGCGATTCTGTTTGGATATTGTAAGCATCCATAATTTTTTGTTCGTCATCGGTAAGCCCAACTTCTTGCTTGCAGGCATTGCACAAGCTACGCACCAAGCGTTGGGAAAGAACACCCGTTAATGTCGCATTAATTAAAAACGGCTCAACCTGCATATCCAACAACCGCGTTACCGCACCAGCCGCATCGTTAGTATGCAAAGTACTCAGTACCAAGTGGCCAGTCAAAGCCGACTGCACCGCAATTTGTACCGTTTGCTTGTCGCGAATTTCCCCAATCATAATCACGTCAGGGTCTTGGCGCAGCATTGAACGTAAACCATTTTCAAAATCAAAACCGGTCTTGCTATTAACCTGGCTTTGCGTAATGCCAGGCAAATCATACTCAACCGGATCTTCCATGGTCACTATATTGCGTTCATTACTATTTAAGCGCGAAAGAAGGGCATAGAGCGTTGTTGTTTTGCCAGAGCCAGTAGGACCTGTTACCAAGAAAAAACCTTGGGGATGGGCAACTATACCCAACAGCGCATCAAAAATATCGGACCGCATGCCAAGCGACTCAAGCGCCAAAATATTGGCCGAGCGATCCAGAATTCGCACTACAATTTTTTCACCATAAATTGACGGGAAGGTAGCAACACGCAAGTCGATTGGTTGCGCGTCGGGCTGATCGAGAATAACTTTAATTTTGCCATCTTGCGGCACACGCTTTTCGGCAATATCAAGCGCCGACAAAACCTTAACACGGGAAAGAACTTGCGGCATAAGCTGATGATCAAACGTATCGTGATCATGCAAAAAGCCATCAACACGCAAGCGCACCCTCAGTACTTGATTGTCCGGCTGCAAGTGAACGTCTGAGGCGCCCATTGTGATAGCCTTCAACAACAACGTATCAACAATATCAACAACCGGGTCGCCGACTATTCCTTGCTTCAACTTTTGCTCAGCATCCAGCAAACAATAAGTACCATGCTCTTCTCTTTCATTCCCCACCATGCCCCACCTTTTTTAGTTTAATTTAGCTAATTTTATAGCCAATCAAAAATCCTACGCTGCTTGCAACAAAGAGAATGATATTTTCTTTGATCCAGGTAAAAAGAATAGCAGAGATAGTGGTAAGATCAGCATCTGGCTCAAGACCAGCCAACGCGTTAACACCTGGCCAATCGATAGTAATTAACAAATGATGTTCCAAAATTTTGATCACAATGATAGTTAGAACCAGCGATCCAAGAAGAAACTTAAAGTATTTCTTGAACAAAAAACCTACCGCAAAAGCACCACCAAAAAAGACTGCTGCCTGCAACGCTTCTGCCGACGAACCAGCCATATTTTCAGACCATTGCTTAAAATCAAAACCTTGCCAATAACCTTTTATCGTTTCCCAGTAAGAAAATAATGTATCCATAATAGCCATTGCCCAGCCTCCTGCAAAAAATTACAAAAACTACACCATTTAAAACTACAAATATATCAAATAATTTCAATTTTATATTAGCAAATAATAATATAAAAATACTAGCAACCTAAAACAAAATAAAAAAAGAGCCATTTACACAACTCATTTTTATACTCATACGTTGGCAAAAAAAAAGGCAGGAATGAAAACTCATCCCTGCCGAAACTGTTTGAACTAGTTAAGAAAGCTTATCAGCCACCCTTAACGATGTCTTTAAGTTTTTTACCTGCTTTGAACTTAGGCACTTTTTTGCCAGCAATTTTCATTTTCTTACCAGTTGCAGGGTTAATGCCGGTACGTTCTTTTCTTTTAAGAACTGAGAAGGTACCAAAACCGGTGATAACTACAGACTTGCTTTTCTTGAGAGTTGATTCAACACCTCTCAATACTGCTTCAAGCGCATCTTTGCATGTCGTCTTGGCAAGTTTAGTCTCTTTTGACATAAACTCAATCAATTCGGCTTTATTCATGAATAAAACTCCTTATTTAAATTCTAGATTACATCCAATAAAAATACTTGTGGCAGTCAACACACAATAAACACACGCTCATCAGAATTGTTCATCCCACAATTTTTGTCAAGCTTATGAAAAACTAACTCACTCCTTCAACCCTTCGAGACGCTCTACGAGCTCCTTACGCCTTCGCCAAGGCTATGGCGCACAGGCAGGGAGAACGGATGGAAAAACGACTTTGTCTGTAAAAACAAACTTTCTTCAACAAAGTAGCTAAAAAAACTTTTGTATATTTCATTTAAAAAGAGAGCCTGCCAGCCGCCCTTCGACAAGCTCAGGGTGACCGAAGCTGCGTAGGATGGCCTGCCAACCAGAGCTACAAGTGCGTAAGCACGCAGAGCGCAGGTTGGTGCCGAGGGCCGGACTCGAACCGGCACGAGTTAAAAACCCGAGGGATTTTAAGTCCCTTGCGTCTACCAATTCCGCCACCCCGGCACACATAAATGGAGGCGGCACCCGGAATTGAACCGGGGATCGCGGTTTTGCAGACCACTGCCTTACCACTTGGCTATGCCGCCCCAAAATTTGAAAATTTCAATAATAGAGCGATAATACACACTTTTGAAACTTTATACAAGCGTTCCAAGCATATTTGCTACACCAGCTTCGTTAATCTTTAAATTAACAAAAGAGCTAATGAGCGCATCATCGCCATCAAACAGAACCCGAACATTCCCTTCTGTTCTTGCTAAAAGTTTACCATTTGGTAGACGTTTTTCAACTAAAGATTTCATGATTTTGCCAATATGCGCATCATTCTTTGCACGCGCTATCACGCGTTGCCGCTCCTGCAGGGCTTCTAGACGCTGTGTCTTAACTTCAGCCGGCGTAGAATCGGTCAATTTTGCAGCCGGCGTGTAGTTGCGCGGCGAGTAAATAAATGAGTAGACCAGATCATAACGAACCTTTTCAAGTAGTGCCATGGTCTGGTTATAATCCTCTTCAGTCTCGCCCGGGTAGCCCACAATTAAATCGGTTGAAATAGTAGCGTCGGGCAGGCGGCTGCGCAGCCATTCAATTTGTTCCAAATATAATTCAATCGTATGATTGCGGCCCATTTCAAACAGCATGCGAGTAGAACCGGACTGAACCGGAAAATGAACGTATGGCGGAATTTTGTCACGATGCTGGGCAATAACATCAAACAACTCCATGGTCATGTCTTGTGGATGCGGACTGACCCAACGAACCCAAAACTCCCCTTCAATGGCAGCAACGCGACGCAGCAACTCAGAAAAATCAGCACCGGTTTGTGGGTCACGATATGAGTTAACGTTTTGGCCAATCAACGTAATTTCTTTAACACCGCAAGCAATATCATGCTTCACGCGCTCAATAATTTCGGTCATGTCGTAACTAATTTCACGACCACGCGTAAACGGCACAATGCAATACTTACAAAACTTATTGCAGCCGGTCATGATATTAATAAACGATGCAACCATCTCTTTTTCTGTTTTGAACGGCTTAACATCGTACAAGCGCTTTTTAAACAGCGGCATCGCTTTGCTAAACAAGCCCTTACTTTGAACGTACTGTTTTACGTTGCGGTCTTGTCCGCCAGATTTGACAATCGTTTCAGGCTCGTCGTTGCGCAATTGTTTTTTAGTTTCTAGCTTGACCACCATGTCGGTCAGATACGCAAGAAAGGTCTTCATATCTTCGCGCGCACCGTAAACAAAATTTACTTGGTCAAAGCGCTTATAAATTTCTTCTTTTTTGTAGCTTGCCACACAGCCAATAACGCCAATGTTAACGTACGGCTTGCTTTGTCTTTTAATATCGCTCAAACGGCCAAGATACGAAAAGAGCTTTTGCTCTGCTTTGTCGCGCACCGCGCAGGTGTTAACAATCAGCAGATCGGCTTCTTCTTCCGTTGGCACGTCATCGCAGCCCAACGACTTTAAAAATTTTGCTATTTCTTCAGAATCGGCAACGTTTGCCTGACATCCGTAAGTTTTGAAAAAAAAGGTAATCACAGCTTCCCCACGTGCAAACCAGATGGTACTAAATTCTTTGCAGCATTATACCATTTTTTTTAATTCTTACCTACTTACCGCAGCAGCACCTGCAAAGCACTTCGCTGCACTCGTGCGCCCTGAGATTTAAACCAGCTAATCAGTTCGACATTATCTTCGTCAACATACGCCGCGGGAGTCGCACCGGTACTATCTACCGCATTGATATCGGCCCCCGCCTCCAGCAAGAGCTCACAATAAACTTGAACACCCTCCTGAGCAGCAATATGCAACGGCGTCCAACGCATAAAATCACGCGCTTGAGCATTGGCACCAAGCTCGAGAAGAAGCTTAAACTTAGCAAGACGATCTTCTGGAGTACCAGAGGACACAACACCACTACAGCATTGTTCAGCACATTGCTTAACTGCCTTATGAAGCAATGTTTCCAGCAAGCCATCTTGTAGTTGACGATTAATATTTGCTCCCTGCGCTATAAGCTCTCGTGCTAACACCCCATCACCGGCCTTGATAGCTTGTTGCAACTCCTCATCCAACTTACACTGTTCTGCTGATGAAAGCTGGGCCTGCGCTGCACCATTATCTGGCAAAGCACCAGCGCCATGAACGCTACTGCCAACACACAAAACTAACGACATAAACATTATTTTTTTTAACATGATGTTCTTTCTGTTTTTAATTCTTATCTACTGGCCAAACGCGCCCTTCCAAGGCCATTCTTCCCTGCGCATTTTTAATGATAATATCAGCACCACGGTCAATGAGAAGTGCACGAACTTCTGGGTTTGTTGCCACATGCAACGGCGTGTTGTTGTAACCATTTTTATCAGGCGCATTTATCAAAGCCCCTGCATTCAACAGTAACCGAACAATTTCAACGCCACCGCACAGAGCAGCCCAATGCAGCGGCGTCCAACCTAAATTGTCATAAATATTAACCAAAGCACCCTGGGCTACAAGAAACTCCAGTACGGCCTTGCGCTCTGACGCAAAGGGATTTGGCCTTGCAACAACATTTTGTAACGGCGTTACCCACCCAGGCATGCAGGTACCATTAACATTCGCTTTTTTCTCAAGAACAAGTTTTTTAACCCACGCAAGATCATTCTTGCAAGCAGCATCATGAAGATCATAATCAAGATTTGGCGAGTTGGAGGCACCATGTACGCTGATCCCAACAAACAAAACTAACAACATCAACATTATTTTTTTAAGCATACACACAGTCCTATTTTTAAATCTACTAAGCACAAGCCTACTGAAGACTGCAGGTTTGACTTTTTTTTCTTTCTTCAACGCCAGCATCCCAGATCTCTTGAGCCGTTTTTCCATACTTATTTTTTTGCATTGGATCAGCCCCAGCTTGCACAAGAAGCGCCCACATCCTTTCAGTCCTTGCCTCATGCAGCGGTGCATTTCCGTTCCAAAAGAACTCATGAACATTTTCAAGACCATAGCGCAGAATGAGGGCAACTACATCAATGCGCCCAAAACATACTGCCCGATAGAGCTGAAGAGCACCACATTCGCGACTAGGGCACCGAGAAGTACATGGTTCCTTCTCACACTTCAACAAAAATTCCATAACATTTGGTTTTCCAGACCATACGGCATAAGACAAAATATGTTGCGGGCAACGAGCCCCATGAGCAAACAATAATTCCAGAATTTCAACAGACCCTTCGCTAGCCGCGTTATCTACTGCCGTGTCGTTATGACAATCCCTGATATCAACACAAGCCCCATGTTCTAGCAAAAGTTTGACAGCAACAAAATTGGGCCACTCAGCGGCCGCTACCAGAAGAGGCTTTCCATGGTATGAAAAATTAACATTTGCTCCTTGCTCAATAAGCCCACGGGCTCCACTCAAATCATGCTTGTTACCATGCATATACGCATACATTTCATGCACAAGATCTTCATCAAGCTTGCGTTGCTCTTCTTTGGAGCGTTGGCGAACTGGCTGCGACACTTTTTTCCAAATGCCACCTTCTCTATTCCAACTAACTTTTGCCGCCCCACAACAGTTGTTGCCAACAAGCAGCACCAGCAGTATCAAAACTATTTTTTTCTTCATAATTTAACCCTGCACAGATATATAAAACTAACAACGTTATAATTATTTTTCTCGACACATTTTCTTTCAATAACGAAACTGGTCAGGCCACATCAATTCAGGATACTTGATTGCTTGCTTTTTTGGCTGCCCTGCTGTTTTGCCTCCTGCTTGCCTCAACACTTCGGCAATCTCGGTTTCTTCCAACCATTCTGCGCAGTCGAGAGGCGTACATGAAATGTTATCATGCAACAGTCTAAAACCATGAGGCACTCCTTCTCCCACTTTCACAATCAAGCCCCACGGGTTAAAGGCCTTCTGGGCGCAAAGCCTTGAAGATCGAACTACATTAACGTCGATGTTGCAACAACTCAACAGAAACTTAACCATGGCCAATTGTCTGTTCGCTACAGCAGCATACAAAGGAGTCCAACCCAATTCTAGGCGACCTCCAACATGTTCGCACTCATTAACGTCAGCTCCACGCTCCAGCAGCCAACAAGCCACATCCACATCTCCCTGAGCAGCAGTTTTTTCCAAATAACCTTCCCTAACTTGCGCACCATAATCGAGCAGTAGTGCCACAACATCAGAACGGCCAGACCATACAGCCAGTTTTAAAATGTGCTCAGACTTATTGTAGGGAAATTCATAGCAACGTACCAAATCGTCAGGTTTACGCGGTTGAAAATATCCATCGGCATCGGCCCCGGCCTTTAGATAAGTACGCATGAGACCAACGCTATCGCGTTGATAAACAGCCTCTCCAAGCTTGTTAGTAAGATCATAGACACTATACCCACTGGACCCGGCAACAATACGAGGAGCACGACGCGTTTGCACGTGCTTTTTATTTTTTTTGGATCTGCCGTGATGGGCTGCTTGACTGGAACTAAAGCCAACACACAAAACTGTTAACACTAAAACTATTTTTTTAAGCATAATCAAAATCCTTTCTTTAGTAATCGTCGTCCTCAGTCAAAGCAAATAGATCTGTCTCGAAACCACACTTTAAGGACTGACTTTGCCCATTTTTTTTATCCTGAACGTTGATATCAGCACCATGGCAAACCAGCAAATCAACCCAAAGCTGATCACCATCCTTGATTGCCCTGCTCAGCGGGGTAAAACCTTTTTTATCAAAGCTATTAATTACAACTCCCTTCCCCACAAGAAACGAGAGAACTTGCGCACGCCTCTCCTTACCATAAACCTTCTTGTTCCTGATAAGACAATGCACAAGATTGTAGCCGTCAAAGTCGAGGGCGCGAACATCTGCCTTTGCAAAGGTAATAAGATCGCTCATCATGCTGAGGTCGGGATTTTCTCGACTGACTTCTAAGAATAACTGACTGTTCACCGCACGCTGACCAAGAGCCCTCAACACATCGATGTATTTCCTGTTTTTGGCACGAGGCTCTTTTTCTGCACGCGTCTGCGCCTCCCGAGTCTGAGTAGCATGTCGTCCTCGTTTTACCGCCCCATGCACACTGCCCACACCAAGCAACATTACCATCAACATTACTTTTTTGAACATAAACTCTCCTTAAAATATTATTAATCAATTGGATCTGAAGGATAATAATCCCAATCAGGCCCTAGACGCCACGACGTACCGTGGGCATAATACCTATCACGAGCTTGACTACCAACTGATGACGAGCTGGCAGCAGAAGATTCATCTGAATCAAGGTCTTTGCTAAAGCTCAGCAAAAAAGCAGTATCATATTCAGGTGACCGATAGCTCAGACGCGCATCTTTTTTCACACAGATTCGTAACAGCGCTGCATCTTCTTCAGTTATAATCGCTCTATTTTTCAAAAGAAATTCTACTAGACACAAGCGAGAACAACGAATTGCTTGGTGCACCACCGTTTCTTTACTCGCAGAATTCATCGCATTTATATTTGCTCCACGCTCAATCAGCTGACTCATTTCATCAAAATAAAGGCTCTTGTCTACTCTATCTTCAGAAAACCACGTTGCAGAAATGTAGTTATTAACTGCTACAAACAACAAACGTGTAATTTCGTTTTTTCGCCTTATTTGCTCGAGGTGTTCACGCTTTTTCCGCTCTTCTTGCTGCTGCTGCTTATAACGCGCTTTTTCTGCGGCTGCAGCCTGAGCCTCTTGAGCCCTGCGCTGGTCACGTCTTATTTCTTGCTCTCGACGTTTTTCAGCCCTGGATTTTACACGAATCCAACCATCACTAGCCGCACCATAAACACTCGTACCAACAGACAAAACTAATAACATTAACATTATTTTTTTAAACATAAATTCTCCTCAAACCAAATTATTGAACTAATCGGAATCTGAAACACTAGCACCAAAATTAAAATTAGGATTATAGCCACCAGCTAATAAAAACTTTTGGTGCCAAGCTTCTATCTCAAGATCACGCTTCACCATATCTGTCTCGTCAGGCTTATCCTGAGCAACCCCACTGCAAGCACTAGCCATGAAAGCAACACTGTATTGAGCTGACTTCGCGCCATTTCGCCGCATATCGTCTCGCACACAATTGCGCAATAGCACAATATCTTCTTCAATTGCAACTGCTCCATTTCTCAAAAGAAACTCCACTAAACACAAGCGTGAACCGTCAATAGCCTGGCGCAGCATTGTTTTTCCCGTAGCAGGATTTATGGTGCTTATACTCACGCCACGTTTAATTAAAGCACACATGCGATCCAAAATATCATCAACCTGTTCCAAGTCTTCCCCCTGTTCGGTTGCAACAAAGTAGGCATCAAACTCTTTAACAAAATGATTTTTACGCCGCTTTTTTTTCTGACTTTTGCGCTTCAATCGCTTCTTTTTTTGCAATTCCTTGCGACGCTCTTTTTCTGCTGCTTCAGCCTGAGCCTCGCGGCGAGCACGACACGTTTGTTTTTCGCGCCGTTTTTCAGCCTTGGTTTTTACATCAATCCAGCCAGCACCACTCGTAGCAGCGCTGTGTACACTGCTGCTTGCAGACAAAACTAACGACACAAAAAGTATTTTTTTGAACACGCTTTATTCCCTCACGATAAATTACTTTTTCTACTCCTCAATCAAATAAAGGCCACCAACAACATGATTGGCATGGTCAGCTTGGCGTGCTGCCATTGGATACTCCCCATCGTTAAGCTTGCGACCTAGTAAAAGTTCCATTACCGCAACACGCTTTGCACGTAAAACATGAGCCTGCAAAAACTCTTCATGCTGTACGGCTAAATCGATTGGTTTTTGGTCCAGATGATTAGGTGCAGTATTCGCTTTTTGATCAACAAGAAATTTGACACAGTCAACCGCTAAAGCAGCAGCAGCTTTGTGCAAGGGTGTATTGCCAAGCTTGTCTTTAATTTCTAGAAAATTTTTATTGAACACCAAATTCAGCAAATCTACATCTTTTTGTGCAGCATAATGCAACGGAATGCAGCCAAATTCATCACGCGCTTGAATATCAGCACCGGACTTAATAAGATATGTTACAATGTCTTTTCGAGCATGAATAACCGCCATATGTAAACAAGTACGCTCATGCTGACCAAGAGCGTAAATGCACGCTCCACGCCCAACAAGCTCCTGAAACTTTTCTAGCCTGCCAAAAAATCTTATCTCTCTGAACAATTGCCTGCTTAACTCATCGTGGTCAAACGCTACTGCTGCATTAAAGGCTGGCGCATGGCCTTGCTGGCCACTGTAAGCTACACTGTTGTTCACACTAGCTACAGACAAAATCAACGAAATAAACATTATTTTTTTCAACATTACTACTTCCTTTCATTACATCTAACTAATCTTTGCTCGCACCATAACGAACTAACAAACATATAATTTCTTCCCGCCCTTCATCAAAAAACAAACGCTGAGCCCAAGCCATTGGCGTTCGACCTTGTGCATCAGAAAAATGAACGTTGGCACCTTTTGCCAAAAGAAGTGAAACCAAAGCAACCCAGCCTTTTTGTACGGCAAGATGCAACGCAGTCTCTTGTGTTCTTGCTTTAACCGCATTAACGTCAGCACCCGCCGCAAGCAAACGCTCAACGCCCTGCACAATGTCAAGCCAACCATGTTCAATGGTATTAAACATTTGCTCATTTAAAAATGCACATGAAACAGAAACTGCTCCTCTCCGTACTCTTTGCAACCCACTAGACCCTAAACTACGACCACCGCGACTTGGCAAGCCAGAAGCTCCATAAACGTTGTTACTCTCACACAAAGCCAGCAGTAACAAAAGTATTTTCTTGATCATGTTTTATCTCTCGATGTTTTTTATACTTTTATTCCCAAAAATTTTGCGCTTCTTGATACCGCCTTAACCCATCATAATCAGCGACTGCTGCAGCTTTTGGATACTCATCAGGCTTAAGTTCACGCCCCAGCAACATTTCCATAATTTCTGTACGCACTTGCCGCTTATCACCATTGTACCCAGGAGCTACTGCTGCCAAATCAAAAGGCGTTTTGCCTTGGGCATCAACAACATCAGGCTGTGCTCCTCTGCTCAGTAAAAATGCAACGACATCTTTACATAAAAAACGGGCAGCTCCATGTAAGGGCGTTTGGCCTTGACTATTTTTTGCCTCTATGTTCGCATGCCCTTCATCAACCAAAATTTGTGTAATTTTCGGGAAGCCACCTATCGCAGCCCAAAATAAAGGAGTTATGCCTGTTTCTATGTGGCGAGCCTCAACAGGAGCCCCAAGTTGTATCAGCAAGCGAACAACCTCCATCTGGCCATATTTAATCGCATGATGCAAAATGGTACCGTTAAAGGGATGTACAAACGAAAGCGAAGCACCTTGCCGCACTAATTTTCTAATACCCTCGGGCGAAGGATTTCCATATTCCATCATCTTCCACAACTCAATCTGACTGTGCGCGGCCTGCTCGACTTTTAGCTGCGCATGGTCGTCAGCTGGGGACCTAAAATAATCTTCTGTTTTTTCGTACCACGGCACGTAGGGGTCGCCCTCAGCTGCCGCATAAAGCCCAATGTTCAAAAACAAACCTGCGAGAAAAAGCATTATTCTTTTCATTGTTGAAATCTTTCGCTGATAAAAGGTAACAAAAACTACTGGTCGACTTCTTCCCACTCTTCCTCTACCTCTTCCACATCATCACTCACCAGCATCTGCACCTCAGCCCCACGCACGAGCGCAAACTCAATGCCTTCACGTACGGCAGGGCCTGCCCAACTCAGATGTTGGGCAAGATCGAATGGCGTTTGCCCCGAAAGATTTTTGCAATCGACACGAGCACCTCTTTCGACAAGCAACTCAACTACCTCAAGCGACGCGTTCCGCACGGCAATGTGCAACAGCGTCTCACCTGCCGCATCGATAGCGTTAACAACAACTCCTTGTCGAACGAATTTTTTGGCTCGCTCTTCAGCATCAAAAAAACCACCTTGCATAACATCAAACACCGCAATGGTACGTTGAAATCTCATAACACGCAGCGCTTTGAGTTGCCGAGCATTTGGCAACTGCCAACCTGTGAATTCAACGGGAGACTCCCACGCGGGATCATCAGCCAATTCATGTCCCGCACTCAGCAGCCTTCCAAACAAAAAAATCGCACAAACAGCCACTATAGCTTTTCTTATCATGCTCATATCCTGCTGTCAAAAACTGTCTTTTTCAACTTTTTTCCTACACTCTTGCTGCGAAACGATACTCACAAATTTGTCAGTCGTCAAACCACGCAACAATTTCACTCCAAAAAACTTTTTTTTCGTACAGGAAACCAGTTACGACCCAAAATGCCCCTGATTTTTGCCCGATACATGGGATCGCTCACCTCTGGGCCAAGAAACAATCTCACCATCTTTGCCACTTCGCTGGTCAAAAAACGAAGGCTTCGTATTCTCAAAGAGAAGCGATTCGTCTGTACGTACAGGGCAAAAGGCGTATTGCCAAAGGCATCACAAATCTGGCCATCGGCACCATGCTCCAAAAGCCACTTACACAATTCGTAGGCATGGTACCACGCTGCGTAATGCAAAATCGTGTTACCATACACATCTTGCTGATCGATGTTGGCACCATTGCCCATCAAAAGCAAAGCCAAAAAGTCAACGCGATCAAGCTCTGGCACGTCCAATAAAATAGCTAGGTGCAACGGCGTTTGCCGCTCAAGATCTTGAGCTACATCAACGCGAGCACCACTTTGCATGAGTAATTTAACCAAAAACAAATTGTTACCCCGTACTGCACGGTGTAACTTGGTAAATCCAGCATTGTCCAGGGCATTGATGTCACTATGTGCATCAACGACATCATCTTGCCCCCCCAGCCCCTCTACATCAACAAAAATATCTGCACCGACACAAGCCCTTTGCAATACTAAAATAGTGTGCCCTGAAGCATTTTCACCAGTTGCTTGGACCAGCCAAGAAAGCGAACTAAAAAAACCTGGGCAAAAAACTGCAACAAAAATCAGTACTATAATTTTTTTTGGCATGGCAATTACAATCTCAAATTTTTCGTTATTATCAACTACGGGTTTTGTGCACGAGCAGCATGTAACAAAGAAAAAACCTCTAAACTCTGACACACATTAAATACCGTTCTTCCTGCTTCATCCCACACTTTCCAGCTTGCACCCCACTCAAGCAAAAGTTTCACCATCGCTGCATCATCATTTTTAACGGCAACCAAAAGCGGTGACAGCCATTTTGACCGAGTGTTAACATTCGCTCCTTTTTCTAACAAAAACTGTGCTACTGCCAGATTGCGATATTTAACAGCACAAAAAAGTGGCGTTTGGCTAGCATTGCAGAACTTTTCTAGCTCAGCGCCATGCTCCAGTAAAAGCTTGGTTAACATAACGCCATCGTTGTAAAAATGTGCAGCCAGATGCAAGGGGTAATCAAAAGCGCCAAAAGATCCATGAAAATATTGTTTATTGGCATCTGCTCCATCTTTCAAGGCTTGCTCAACCTGAGCAGAACAGCTTTTAAAAATATTGGTCTTATAAAGCGCATCATACAACGCTTGATCAGGCGTTTTTTCTTTAACCTCAGATTTTTTTGATAACTCAAGCTTTTTTGGAAGCGAACCAGCGTTAAGGGAAACACTGAAAGCAAGTAACACCGTGAAGCAAAAAAATGTTTTTTTAATCATGCAAGGTCCTTTTTTTATTGTTAATACTCGTCTTCTTGGAACAAATTTCCCCTTGAAATTGGTCTCTTTTTCGTGAGTAACCGCAAACCAAATATTCTCAACAAGTCCCTTCGCAACTTTTGAATCTGCAGCTCTCGTTGCTCTTCTATTTTTTCTGCCGTCACCACGGCCATAAGCAATGTTTTTATTTCCTCTGTAATCTCAACGGAAGAAAGCAGCCCCTCGGGTATGATCGCACCGTACTTCAACAACAGAGCAATCATATCTTTATTTTTACGTAACACTGAGTACACAAGAGGTGTGTAGCAACAATGCTCAACATAAAACAAGGTATTAACGTCAGCCCCCTGCTGCAAGAAAATTTCTGCTCTCTCAACGTTTCCAGCCCTGACAGCAGCAGAGAGTAACTTCTCACCGTCTACCTTACTAGCAGCCCCAGAAAGATATGCACTACCAGAAAACAATGCCAACGTCATTAAAACTGCTGATAAACTCACAACATATCCCCTTCAGAATCGTTACCAAATACTTTACTCAGCAATTTTTCTCTAAATGCTTCAATTTCTTGTTCTTTGTTTTTCTCTTTTTCATAATGCTCAGCAAGCAACTTTCTAATGTCATCATCAATTCTGCCAAAACTAAAAACAGTCCGCCCGTCAGCCGCCTGCACCATGACTGAAGCGCCATACGCAAGGAGTAGTTCAACCATTTTTAAATTATTCATACTTACCGCAAAAAATAGCGGCGTATGAAAACTGCGGCTCAACGCGTTAACATTGGCCCCTTGTTTTAATAAAAATTCAGCATAAGGATAATTATTGGACTCTACTGCTCTATGAAGAGGCTCGTGGCCTGCCCTATTTTTTGCCTCTAAAGCAGCGCCATGCTTGCACAATAGCTCGGCAAGAACAACCCCTTGGTCAAAGTCCAAGGCAAGCATGTGCAAAGGACGCGCAGTGCCACCATTACACACAATGTTTGGATCAGCACCATCTTCAAGAGCAGCTTGTACCGCTGCAATACGAAAAGAATCACGCGGGATGGTTAAGGATAAAGCATCAAGTAGCCGTTGGTCAGGATGCATCATGGTATGCATGCGCACTGGCTCAGCATCCTTAAGTACAAATTCTTCTGTAACTACAAAAGCTCCTTGTGCCGCCAAAAGCGGCGTTTCATGCACTTGAGGTAGCAAAACTTCTTGCGACCCAGAAGGCAGCTTCTTTTTTTTGCACCACTTGTTTTCAATCCTAACCCAACCATCGCCCTCGGGCACTCGTCGCTGGCGTCCAGCTGCAAAAAGATCGCTCACCAATAATGTCGCAATTAATAAGATTATTGTTCCAAACATTATTACTTCCCTTCACGCTTAAAAACCATGCCTAATCGCCAAATACCGCTTGCATAAGATTTTTTCTAAACACTTCAATCTCTTGATCTTTTTTTTCCTCAACTACCCTGGCCTCTTGAAGCATCTCTTGAATTGCAAGAGATGCTCGATAATCAAAAACAGTAAACCCTGCTTTTGATACAATGTTTACCGAAGCACCATGTTCGAGCAATAATCGCACTAAATATACGTCTCCATAAAATACCGCACGCATTAACGGTGTTTGTCCGCAAGCACTAAGCACATTAACGCAAGCTCCTCGTTCTAAAAAAAACTCCACCAACTTAACATTGCCATGCTCTACCGCAAAAAAAAGTGGCGTCAACCCATCTTTGTCCTCTGCTTCAAGTATCGCACCATGCTCGAGCAATAACTGCGCCATCGCAACAGCATAAAAACGACTACGCACAACCAGGTGCAAAGGATAGCTCTTACAACCGAGCTCCACAAAACACACAACATTTGGATCAGCGCCATCTTCCAGTGCTTTTCTAACGGCCAAAAAAACCCCATTGCCCTGCTTCTTGCGCATAACCGCACATCGCAGACAATGGCTTACCAAAGCACGCTTTTGGGCCTGCGTTAGATCACCCTGCGCCATAATGGGCTGATCGGAACCTTGAAGACTTCGTTGCCGCTTGGGCGTACGCACCGTTTCAACTGATACTTCAGGCATTAATCGTTTGGCAGCTCCACTTAAATCAGCACAGACAAACAAAACGAATAGCAAAATCATTATTTTTTTGAGCATATTTTGGTCCTTATTTTGCAAGAGATTGGTGCGTAATGTACCCCATTTAAAGCCCTTTGTCTTTAGCAAACAGCAAAATTTAACCCACTCCGGCCAAATCGCTTCATCACTCCCTTGGCAGCAAAGCAAAAAACCTATAGAATATAGAATAGATCACGGTATTTTTTCACCAAACGAAAGGTTTCAATGGGAATTCAAGCTGGCCTTGTTGGGCTACCCAATGTTGGCAAATCCACACTCTTTAACGCTCTGACCAAATCAAGCATTCCGGCGGCAAATTACCCGTTTTGCACCGTTGATCCGCACGTTGCTATAACGTACGTCCCAGACCCACGTTTGGACGATCTGGCAAAGGTATTTAAGTCTGAAAAAAAAATTCCGACCATGGTCAAGTTTGTAGACATTGCCGGCCTGGTAAAAGGTGCAGCTGAAGGCGAAGGCCTGGGTAACCAGTTTTTAGGCACCATCATGGAAGTTGACTTGGTACTACACGTGCTCCGCTGCTTTGAAGACGGCGAAATTACGCACGTTCAAGGCACCGTTGATCCCGTTAACGACTTTGAAATCATTTGCGCTGAACTCATGCTCAAAGATCTTGATTCGTTAAACAAACGCGAAGAGCGTTTAAACTCAATGATCAAAAAGAAACAAGCCGCTAACCCTCAACAAGCAAAAGAGTGGGAAGCTGAAAAAGAATATATCCCATTGCTCCGAGATGCTTTGAACAAATTTGACTTGGCACAAGTGCAAGCACTATTTCGCAAAGCTAAGGCAGAAAAGTTGCCCTTGCAACCACTACTTTCTGGCAAAAATTATTTGCTTATTGCTAACGTTTCTGAAGATGATTATGCTGGCACCAATTACGAAAACAACCGCCATTATCAAGCACTTGTTGCAAAGTTTGGCAAAGACAACGTTATTCCCGTTTCAGCAAAAATTGAATCTGAATTGGCTCAAATGGACGATGCTGACGCCAAAGAAATGATGCAAGATCTTGGCATTACGCACAAAGGTCTTGATGACATTATTGCACGCGCGTACAAAGAACTTGGCTTAATTACTTTCTTTACCTGCGGACCCAAAGAAGCTCATGCGTGGAGTTTGCGTAAAGACACTAAAGTGCCGCAAGCAGCTGGTGAAATTCACTCAGACCTTGAACGTGGTTTTATTTGTGCTGAAGTGTATAACCACCGCGATCTTATGCAAGCTGGTAGTGAGCAAAAGCTTAAAGAAACAGGCAAGATGCGCACTGAAGGCAAAGAGTATATTGTGCAAGATGGCGACCTCTTGAATATTCGCTTTAACGTTTAGAATTATATAAATTAAAAAAGAGGCCACAGTAAGTTATTTACTGTGGCCTCTTTTTTAATTTTAAATTGGCTACTCAGTACCGCCAAGTGCTTCAAGTAGAGATTTTAACTCTGGAGACGACGCAAGCCCGTAGGCTGTTTTTTCATTTTTATCGCGCACATTAATATCAGTCCAATTGCCTTGCTCCAAAATGAGCCCAAGAACTTCAATAAAATTGTTTTTTGCTGCCACGTGCAACGGCGTTTGTCCTTCTTTATTTACAACATTGCAAGGTGCATTATACTCAAGAAGTAACTGAACAAGAGCTTTGTCCCCACGCGAAGCTGCCAAATGAAGTGGCGTTTGTCCTTCGGCATCGCACACATTAACATTAAAACCATTTGCAAGCATCCGCCACAAAGCTTCTCGGTTGCCACGCACCAATGCTGCTTTAAATGCACCAAAGCCGGTTACTTGCGGCGCAATTGAAAGATCTGCAAGACTGGTAGCAAGAGAAGCAATATCGTCGCATCTTTCAACTCTTTTAATAGCTCCAACATCATAAAGCGCTTGACTACGTCCAGCTGGCTGCCGCGTAAGCGCATCAAGGACATCTTGATTGCCCTTGGAGTACGCCAACTCAAAAGCACTTTTGTGACCAATAACTTTTTCATGCGGATCTGCACCACAGCGACGCAATGCTCTAATCATGTCGGGATTGTAGACATCAACCGCATGATGCAACAGCGTAAAACCTTCTTCGTCAAACACGTTTACAAGACCAGGGTTTTTCTGCAACAACGTTTGCAAATCAGCTAGCTTATCATTCGCAATACAAATACAAGCTTGTTCAAAAACAGGACTTGGCACTCCTGGAGATGATGACCTGATTGGTGATCTTTGTATCCCCAACTTATAACCAGAACTATCGTCAAAATAGGCTAAAAACGGATCCGATGTAGCGGACCCTTCAGGCTCACTTTGCATTGCCTCCAAAAGAACGGGAACAAGAACTTGGCGAACCATTTCATTATCACATTCCAACGCAAGATCAAGAGCCGTTTGTCCACGACTGTCAGGCTCAGACAAGCCATGGCCAAATTCAATTAACTGCCACGCACGCTCATGGTTACCCTGTAAAATGGCATAATGCAAAGGAGTTCCAAAATATGAAGCATCTCTTGATGATGAAGAACTAGAACTTGAAGAAGAAGAACCATCTCTAGTACCATCTGAAGAATAAGAACATGATGCACCAAAAATAGATGACGTTAAACTTACAGCACATATAAATGCAAAAATAGTTCGTTTCATAAAATTTCTCAGGTATAAATCTTGTCACAAAATAAGTTATCAGTAAGTTTTTTAGCAAGACTGAGATCGAGGACGCTCGAACGGTACTTCGTCACGATCAAAAGCATCAAGAAGATCTTCGTAAAAACGAACTATCTGCATTGCTTCACGGTTATTGCACTCAAAAGCATATTGATACAACGTATACCAACATGAAGCATATCCATAACTGATAGACATGCGAACGAGATGGAAGTTCTCACGTAAGATACTGTCCAACTCATTGTTAAAACCATTATAAATAAACTTAAAAGCCAACAGCATGCTATAGTTATCCGCAGCTGCCTTGCTTCGATCTGCTACATTAGCAACTGCGGGGCTTGGGCATATGCCTTTAAACGCTGAATTTTCATATTCAGGATCTAAACCCAAAGCAAAACCAGCAGCAAAAACGTTACCAGAACACAGCAAAAATAAAGTAACTATAGCTAGACGTTTCATTAAAATGACCCCCTGCGACCGCACTCTGCAAAAACACCCTTTTCTACTTCTGCTTGAACAGAGGCTATAATGCTTAACGCTTCTTGATCGTTGACACCTTGAGCAAGTTGCTGCAATGTTTTATCATCAAAACTCTTCATATTTAAAAGCCCTGGAAACTGCCACAAAGCACCTTCAAAACTATCGTAATTACCCATTGCCAAATCGTTTATTGCGCAGGCAAAAGAACTATTCAGCTGAGTAGCTCTCGGCCTAATAGAACAGCTTTTTTTTAATTGACGGAGCTTACAACTACCAGCAGCTGGAAAGGCAGAGCCAACACATACTACCAATACACACACAAGTGCAAAAATAATTCTTTTCACAAAAACCTCATGGTAAAAAAATAAAAGCGAATTTTTCAGATTAGAACAAACCAGAGAACTTAATTCCCACATTGCGAAAAACTTTGACATCCCAAATCGCCCTCCAAAGAATACCTGCCACGCACCTCACGGATAAGAGTAATAGCAGTCCCATCATTACTTTCTTCAGCAAGCTCCTCTAACGTTTTTCCATCTGCCAAAGCTTGTTCGTTAACAAGTTGAGGATACTGCAAAAGAATCTCCTCAAACTTTACATAATTCTTTAGAGCTAAAAAAGTGGTTGCACAAGCAAAAGCAACCATAACTCGCGTAGGATCTGAAAGCGTGTGACGGGAATGTTGCAACCTTGGAGGCATCGACTTGGAACGTCGTCCCCTCTTGCTCCCCTTCTCATACCCAGCCGCAGCAGAAACAGAACCAACACTCAACAATAATGCACACACAAAAACAAACATACGTTTCATAATTACTCCTAAATTACGATTTCTTATAAAATTATGACGTAAACTTATACCTCAAGGATGTTATCTTTTTCTCGAGCATCTTGCTCATGTGACTTACCAACATCTTCAAAATTCATAAGACACTCCGCAACTCGCCAGTTACCTGCCTCATTTGCATAGTCAAAAAGCAGCCAGCCGTTATCGTCCCCCATTGTTACTAATTCGCGATGAACACACAAAATTTTATTTGCTTCATCAGTGGCTTCGTTACTTTCATCTTTGATCAGGTCAACTACTCGAGCAAATAACGTAGACAGGTCAGGAGTCTGAGACAAATTGTTAGGCTGAGCAGCGGCGGCAAAAGCAGAGCCAACACTCAACAAAAATGCACAAAAAACAAAAAAATTACGTTTCATGATTACTCCTAAAAAAAATGAATAACTATCGGGGAGTAGATTATAGCCTAACTGCGCATGCTATACAAATAGAATTGTCAGCAGAATACGGTATAAACAGCATTGGCCCATTACCAGCACCAAGAATTTTATGAAAGAGACAGGAAAACTAGATCGATTTTCTACGCATTCTCGCTGCTTCTGAACTTGGGTAAACTCTTTCAATTTCATCTACCACTTGCCCAAGAATATCAAGGCCTTGATCACTGCCACACACTGAAGCAATTTTGCTAAGCTTCACGCCGCTAAAATAGATGTCCAATACGATAAGAAGACTGTGAAGCCTGCCCCAGTTTCTCTGTACAGCAAAGATTATAGCCTCGGCACACGTCATCTCCATGAGCTGCTTTTTTTCATCATAACTTCCACGCATAATCGGGCCTGATTTGGGCGCGCATGCAGGAGGATACCCCATGAGAGGATGAAGCCTCTTCAAAGGACGACGCCCACCAGCTGCAGCAGACAAGGAACCAAAACTCAATACCAGTACACACGTAAAAAAAATAACTCGCTTCATAACTACCCCTTCAAAAACAAAACAGACATTTCTGGGGTCAGATTATAACTTAAACGCGCGTACGATACAAATAGAATTGTAGACAGAATATGATATAAAACGCAAGGCCACGAATTGCCATAAATTGCGTTGGAACTGGTAACGGCTTGGCAAATGAAACGACCAGCTCAAGAATGGTTCCCAAGCCAATAATGGAGACAAAAAGAAAGCTAAAGCCATGCACACTTTTTTGCCGAAATATTTTGAGCACTTGTGGAATTTGATACGTTAAGAAAAAGATTGATGAAATCCATCCACACGTCATACCAAATTCAAGTGGCCACCACATACCAAGAGGAAAGCTGGCAAGGCCAACAAACGAAAGCGCACCAACAATAGCAAAAAATCTTTTGTGCTGAGCAAACCCCTCATAAGCAAAGCGTTGCCCAATAATAATAAAAAGGCCTAACAATTCGAGCGGCACAAAAACTTTATAGGCAGCCAACAAATCGCAATGAAATACATAATAAATACAGGTAATGTAGGCGGTAAGATACGAAAGCAAATAGACATTGCTCAGCCCTATGGTAGTTTTAAGGCGATAATTTTTTACAATTTGCGGCAAAAAACTTACGGCAAAAGACAAGAGCGATATCCATGCTAAAATACTGATAATAAACGGATCCATAATAAATTCTTTTCATGATTACTTAGCTGGTTGGATTTGCTCCCACTCGGCATAAGCAATCTTTAAATCTTTCTTAATTTGGTCAACCAAGTCAGCGTTTTTGTCAAACTCCTTGGTGCCATACTCAAGAATGGCAAACTTTTCACCACATTCTGTGAGTTGTTTTTCAAGCTTTTCAATATGACGCTCAAGCTTAGCTAGCTTTTTAGCCGCATCATACTGCTGCTTATCTTTTTGCTCAGCGCGAGCCACATCGTCTTCAGGCTCGTCAGCAATTGGGCTGTTTTGAGCAACAAGCGCTTCACGCGCTTCTTTTTGGTACAAGTACGAGCTATAATCACCACTGTAGCTAATAATACCGGTTGAGGTCAGTTCAAAAATACGGTTTGGCAGTGCGTCCAAAAAGGTTCTATCATGCGATACAAACAAGATAGTACCGGGATACTCTTGCAGCGCTTTGAGCAAGATTTCTTTAGATTCAATGTCCAAATGGTTAGTCGGTTCGTCCAAGATTAAAAAGTTGGATGATTGCAAAAGAACTTTTACCATTGCCACCCGGTTCTTTTCACCACCGCTTAACACACCAATTTTTTTGTACACATCATTGCCAGGGAACAAGAAGGCGCCCAACAGAGCACGCATGCGCGCGCGTTGCTCACTTGTTTTGCAAGCATCTTCAACGTCCTGCAAAATTTCTTTGTTTTTGTTGAGTAGCTTGTCTTGATCTTGCTCAAACATAGACCACAAAACGTTATACCCAAATTCAACCGTACCACCATCTGGCTTACAAAGCCCAGAAATCGCGCTAAGCAAGGTTGTTTTACCTTTCCCGTTTGCCGCTACAATAGCCGCTTTGTCACCGCGATTAAGCTCGAACGAAACGTTATTAAAAATTGGGCGTCCGTCATAACTCTTGGACAAATTTTCAACCTTGAGCACCACGTTACCAGCACGCACTACATCAGGAAAGTTAAACCGTACCGTCCTGCTCTTTCTTGTTGGCTCAAGTACTTCCATTTTTTCAAGCGACTTCATCATACTTTGTGCCATTTTTGCTTTAGAAACTTTGGCACGGAAGCGTTCAATGGTCTCTTTCTTTTCTTTTATTTCTTTTTGCTGGCGAACATAAGCCGCTTCATGAGCCGCTTCTTCATCTTCTTTTTGTCTGAGATAATGAGAATAGTTACCATAAAATAGGCGTCCCTTACCACGATCAAGTTCAAAAATATGATCTACGGCATGGTCAAGAAAGTAACGATCGTGAGACACCAGCAAAAAGCCAGCCGAACAATTTTTTAAAAAGCCCAAGAACCAATCTTTTGCAACAACGTCCAAATGGTTAGTAGGTTCGTCGAACAAGAAGAAGTCTGGCTCTTGCAACAAAAGCTTGGCCAAAACCAAGCGCATACGCCAGCCAACACTCAACTGATCAACGGTTTTGTTCATATGCTCTTCACTAAAACCAAGGCCTTCTAAAACATTACGCGCTTTCATCACTTGTTGATCAAAATTTACTTCAGCAAAGGCAGCTTGTACGTGGGCATAGCGCTCAATTTTATCTTCAGCAAAGTCAGTAATTCCGGAATGAAAGTAAGCATCCAACTCTTCAAGTTCTTTTTTCAACGACGTCAGATCGGCAAAAACCGTTAACGCTTCTTCAAGAACCGGCAAGTTGGAAGACAAAACAACTTCTTGAGGCAGGTAGCCAACTTTCTTTTTCTTTTCGTACGAAATGGTTCCACGATCTAAGCCAATGTGGCCAGACAAAACTTTAAGTAACGTAGATTTACCGGCACCGTTTGAACCAACAACGCCAATCTTTTGGTCATCTTGAAAACAAAAAGAGATGTCATCAAAAATAAGCTTAGGACCCAATTCTAAGAAAATATCATCTGCTATAAACATGCTTTAGCGCCTCAACTGCTTTAATCAAAAATAAAAACCCTTACGGGAATAACCTTGTTTAGGAGAAAAAACCGAATGGCTCTCAAGAAAAATTGTAGATACAAACCTCACAATTACGACATTCTATCGAATTTCACGGCCTACCCAAAGAATAACAAAAAAACGCCTTTTTCACAAGAAAGACACGTTATATCCCAATTCCACGCTTTTTTATACTCTTTTGAGAGGCAAAAACCTGCTTATTACGCTCTATGCCCACCTTGCGGATGAGGCTAAAAAAGAACTCGCGGTCGGCCCCTTTTACCACCGCCTGCTCATGAGCCTCGGCCAAGGCAACGGGGTACCCCTGCCCTTTGGTTGCTTGATCGATCAACACTTTACAAACAAAATCAATCATCTTGGGGTCTTTAACCATCCAGCCGGGAAGCTCAACACGCACTATTTCCTTTTCAACATTTAAGTAAAAAAAGCAGGGTTTTAAAAAGCGGGGGTAGTGCTCGGTAATGCTCGAGCGACTACAAAAGATGGTAGTGCGATGAAAAGGCGGTAAGAAGTTTTGCAACAACTGCGTGTCTACCAACAACTCAAACTGTTTGCACGGACACTTGGCAACCTTGCCCTGACAAAAAACAAAGGTCTCTTTTTTGTGCTCGCACGCCCGCAAACGAATCATGTTTACCAACTCTTTGCTTTTGGGCATGCTAATGTAACCGGCAATTGGCAACTGCTGTTGATAAAAACGGTCCAGGTACATAAGATATTTTTGCAAAAACATATCCCGAATCTCTTCAGGCTTACTTTCTAAATGCCAAAAAATGAGACTCCCATCGAAGAGCGTAAGCAACTGCCCTTTAACCCCGCCCATCCTGAGCCTGTCGAAGGATCGCTGATAGGCAATCTCAAACTCTAACTCTTCACGCTTTAAGTCAACCAAGTCAACCGAGAATGAAAGTTCACTGGTAGTTGGCACAATGTGCTCCGGAAGAAACAATCGTGGCTCAGAAAAGAAATTTGCACTACTAGAATCGGCATACGAAAGCAAGATGCCCCCGCAGTTGATCAGAAAACAATTAACCCCGGCAATGTGCCGGTCTGGATAAATTTGGGAACCATCAACAGCCAAAACATCGTAGCGCTTAAGATCGTTAACTACAGCAACGCGCTCGCTCAGCTCGTTCATCCAAACAGGCAGGCCGCCAGCTCCACGAGCTTGAACCAAACGTTCAACAAACGCTTCATCTTTTAACAAATTTTTCCACGCCTGCTGGCCCAAAGCACTTTGCGGCGTGTTGAGTAAAAAGAGTTTGTCTGCCAACCCTGAAACTTCTTGAGCTAATTTTTCGTGCTTAAGCATGGCTGTTTACTATCGCAAAATTGTTAAAAAATTTTTACTCGTCGTCAGACAATCCTGTGTAACTTTGGTCAGACAACTCGCCATCTTCTTCAGAAGATTCGGGCTCAAATTCCTCAGCGTCATCAGACCATCCACCATTACACACCATCTCTTGCCACGCGAACATCAAACGCTCTTGGTCAGCAATACGCGCAACAAGCCCCAACCACATCTGCTGATAAGCAGCTAACGCCATAGACGCGGCAAGATATGGGCCGTGCACGAGCGTTTGAACATCACACATCTTTTGAAAAGCCTGCAAATTAGCAAGCAAAACAGGAAGCGCGCGTGGATAAGGCCAAAGCGCACAAATATAATCTGCAGGATCTATCTTCAACGCAACAGGAGCCGCACCAGAAGGAGAGGCGGCAGATGAATAACTCAACAACAATAACGTTACCATTACGCGTAGAAATACCATACTGCCTCCTCGCAAAAACTAAATTAAAAGCTTAACGACCACAACAAGCCTTATATTTTTTGCCTGACCCACAAGAACACGCATCGTTTCTGCCTACTTTTGGACTTTCACGACGCACGGTTGCGGCATCCGCCTTGCCCGTTTCGTCACCAGTCATTTGCAACTCAGAAAGTTCTTTTTCTTTCTTGCGCTCAATTTCATGAATTTGCGCAACGCTAAACTCGTCTGGCTTCATTTTGAAAATGCGATACACAATGTCCCAGGTAATCTGGCCCATCATCTTTTCAAATTCAGTAAACGCTTCTTTTTTGTACTCAGTAAGCGGGTTCTTTTGCCCGTAACCGCGCAAACCAATACCTTCCTTCAAGTGATCAATGTTTTGTAAATGAATCTTCCAGGCTTGATCAACCGTTTCAAGCAATACCCATTTTTCAGCTTCATCAATAATATCTTGAGAAATTGAGCTGCGATATTGTTCATACTGGTAGCATAAAAATTCAGTAATGCTGTGCTGCATTGAAGCCTCACCAGCTTTTGCAGAATACGCTTGCGTAAAGTGGCGCCCTTCAATGCCGGTCAAACGCTCAAGAGAATGCAAAATTTCTTGCAAACCTTGCTCGTCACACACACCTTGTGGGCAGTGAATAGCAAACAAATGATGCACCACGTCGGCAATCATATCACGCACCAAGCTCTTGATTTGGTCGGCACCTTCAAGAATTTCGCGACGGTACTGGTAAATTACTGAACGTTGATTGTTAAGCACGTCATCGTATTCAAGCAAATGCTTACGAATATCAAAGTTATGCTTCTCAACTTTTTCTTGCGCCTTTTCAATGCTGCGGGTCACCATGCGATGCTCAATGCTTTCGCCAGCCTTCATACCAATGCGCTCCATGTTGCGCTTCAGCTTGTCGCCCGCAAAAATTCTCATCAAATCATCGTCCAACGACAGGTAAAATTTAGAAGAACCTGGGTCACCTTGACGCCCTGCTCGACCTCGCAACTGATTGTCGATACGTCTGCTTTCATGACGCTCAGTACCAATAATGCGTAGTCCGCCAACTTCGCGCACCCCTTCACCAAGCTTAATGTCGGTACCGCGACCGGCCATGTTGGTTGCAATAGTTACGCGACCTTTTTCACCAGCTTCAGCAACAATTTCGGCTTCGCGCTCGTGCTGCTTTGCGTTCAAAACATTGTGCTTAATGCCAGCTCTGTTAAGCAAAGCACTTAAATATTCCGATGTTTCAATAGAAATGGTACCCACCAACGCAGGCTGCCCTTTTTTATTACATTCTTCAATATCTTTAATTACCGCATCAAACTTGTCTTTGGCATTCAAAAAGACGACGTCCATTTGGTCATTACGAACCATTGGCTTGTTGGTTGGAATAGCAACAACTGCCAGTTTATAAATCTTATGAAACTCTGCTGCTTCAGTTACCGCCGTACCAGTCATACCGGCAAGCTTTTTATACATTCTAAAATAGTTTTGCAGCGTGATAGAAGCCAACGTTTGGTTTTCACGCTCAATGCGCACACCCTCTTTTGCTTCCAAAGCTTGGTGCAAACCATCGCTATAACGACGACCCGGCAAAATACGGCCGGTAAATTCGTCTACAATAAGCACTTCGCCTTCACGCTCAACGTAATCAACGTCTTTTTTGAACAATGCATGCGCACGCAGCGCTTGAATCACATGATGCAAAATTAAAATGTTTTCAGGCGCATACAAGTTATTCACGGTCAAATAACGCTCAATATCGTCGGTCCCTGACTCAGTCAAATGTACCGTACGATCTTTTTCGTCAACTTCGTACTGATCTTTTTTAAGCTGCAAAACGGCACGGTTGGCAACTTCGTACAAGTTTGCACCCTTTTCGCCAGCGCCAGAAATAATCAGCGGCGTACGCGCCTCGTCGATCAAAATAGAGTCAACTTCGTCCACAATGGCAAAGTTAAGATCGCGCTGAACATAATCTTCCAGATCAAATTTCATGTTATCGCGCAAATAATCGAAACCGTATTCGTTGTTAGTTCCGTAGGTAATGTCGGCACCGTAAGCTTTTTTACGCGCTGCATCGTTCAGGTCATTTTGAATAATACCAACCTCAAAACCAAGCTTGTTGTACAACGGCATCATCCACGTAGCATCGCGTCGCACCAAGTAATCGTTTACCGTTACCAAGTGGGCACCCTTGCCCGAAAGACCGTTCAAATACAGCGGCAAGGTGGAAACCAAGGTTTTACCTTCACCGGTTTTCATTTCAGCAATCTTACCTTCGTGCAACACAATACCACCAACCATTTGTACGTCAAAGTGACGCATGTTCAGCGTACGCTTACCAACTTCACGCACCACGGCAAAAGCTTCAGGTAAAATTGAGTCCAGACTTGCTCCTTGAGCAATGCGTTCTCTAAATTCATTTGTTTTTGCCGTGAGCTGTTCGTCAGTTAATGGCGCTATTGATGCTTCTAGTTGGTTAATATGGCTGACTATTGGCGCAATGCGCTTAAGTTCGCGATCGTTTTTTGTTCCAAAAATTTTTGCAAGTATATGTGCAATCATAAGACTATTCCTAGATTTAAAATTCACCTGTTTGCTTGAACTATGTAACTCAAAAGTACTACTACAAACAAGCTCATTCTCTCAAGACAGCCCCATGCTGAGCACGAACTGCGGCAAAGTTTATAGCGCGCTGATAGCTTTGCAAAAACCAGAGCACCACAACAACACATGAACACACATAGCGAGAAAAAAACTGCGACACTTGATAGCGTGCAACATCTTGTAATCGCTTAACAAAGGTAAGCAATGATGTTTTGCCATCAACATGAACACGCGCAACGCCCCGAACCTGCTTGCTCATGCAAACAGCCACAGGCAGAGCTCCCGCAATCAATAACATGATGCAGGTTACGTTAAAGAGAATGAAATTTTGTCTTTTTATCATCACACTATGCCAAACTTTTATAAGCGTTTTTATCAATTCGCCAGGCCAGTATAGCAAATAACTGTCCGCGAGACAAAAGCTTAGAGGGCTTGCAGTTTTCTAGTAACTTATTGTATCAATATCTTTACAAACGCAACATATTGCAATAGCTTAAAATAAAATTATGAAAAAGGGCCTCGTTTACGTTGGGATCACATGGAAACCAATCACGTAGAAAATAAAAAAAACAAAAACATTCCAACAGACGCCGACAACAGCCTCAAAGTTGGGCGCGTTCTTAGAATTCGCGGCACTATTGTTGACGTTCAGTTTAACCAAAAGCACGTTCCCGATATTCTTAACAACCTTACCATCATGTTGGACGAAGATAGCAATATGTCTGACAATATGATTAATCTTGAGGTTGCACAACATTTGGGCGATGGTATTGTCCGCTGCATAGCACTAGAACCAATCGAGGGGATCACGCGAGGCTTACCTGTACTCAACACAGGCGGACCAATTATGGTGCCAGTTGGCAAAGGAGTATTGGGACGCATTTTTGACGTTATGGGCCGCCCAATTGACGGCATCACCGACCCCATCACTGCCGAAAAATGGCCAATCTACCGCAGCGCACCAAGCTTGATTGAACAAAAAACGTCGGTCGACATTCTTGAAACCGGCATCAAAGCAATTGATCTTTTATGTCCATACGTCAAAGGCTCAAAAATTGGCCTCTTTGGCGGCGCAGGCGTGGGTAAAACCATTATCGTGCAAGAACTGATTAGAAACGTTGCCATTGAACATGGCGGGTATTCAGTATTTGTAGGCATTGGCGAACGAACACGCGAAGGTAACGAACTCTGGCTCGAAATGAAATCTTCTGGCGTTATTAATAAAACAGCCCTGGTCTTTGGACAAATGGGAGAGATGCCGGGCGCGCGCTTGCGCGTTGGCCTGACCGGCTTAACCATGGCCGAATATTTCCGCGATGAAGAAAACAAAGATACCTTGTTATTTATCGACAATATTTTTCGCTACGTGCAAGCAGGCTCTGAAGTTTCTGCGCTGCTGGGCCGCATGCCTTCGGCGGTTGGTTACCAACCAACCCTTGCCTCAGAAATGGGAATGTTGCAGGAGCGCATTACGAGCACGCAAAATGGGTCTATCACGTCAATTCAAGCAGTGTACGTTCCGGCAGACGACTACACCGACCCAGCACCGGCAACAACCTTTCAGCATCTGGATGCCAGCACCGTACTCTCACGCAAAATTGCACAAGCGGGCCTTTTTCCTGCAATCGACCCTCTTGAGTCTAACTCAAGCGGCATGAAAGCAAATGTGGTAGGCAAAGAGCACTACAACGTGGCACGCAGCGTTCAACAAATTTTGCAAAAGTACAAAGAACTGCAAGATATTATTGCTATTTTGGGCATGGACGAGCTTTCTGAAGATGACAAAACAATTGTATACCGTGCTAAAAAAATCCAAAAGTTTTTAACACAACCACTTTTTGTTGCCGAACAATTTACCGGCCTTGCAGGGCGCTTTGTAAAAGTTGAACAAACAGTTGAAGATTTTGGGCACATTATTGCTGGTGAGTGCGACAACCTACCAGAACAAGCATTTTATATGATTGGCACACTGGCAGAAGCACATGAAAAAGCCAAGCTTCATTTGTAGGAATCATTATGGCAGTTCTTGAATTAGAAATCATTGGCCCCACGTCGGCAAAAAAGCTCACCATCAAATGGGTAGAGATCGAAAGCCCCACCGGTAGCTTTTTGGTTGGCCCCGGCCATATTCCGCTCGTTTCCATCATCAAAAAAAAGAGCATTTTGCTCTACCAGCCGCACGATGCTGAGGCTACAACGCTCGAAGTTGATGGGGGTATTTTTAGCGTTGCTGACAACAAGGCAATTGCTATTCTTGACTAATTACTTAAAACTTTCTTATTGAATTTAAAAAAAGACCGTACTTGACTATAAATTTCAATCTGCTAAGATGATTCTTTGGCTCATAAAGTCATTTTTCTAAAATATAACCGACTTAAAAAAAAACAGGTTCGTTCGTTATTTAATACAACACATTACTGTACGTTTTAATTTACTTTTTAATGAAAAACAAGTACAACTAATGCTTTAAACGAATTAACCGCTAGAGAGGACGTAATAAAGCCATGTTTCACAAGTTAATTAGGACATTCTGGGGAGACCTCAAGGGGCAAGAACTAACCAAGTTCCTCCTTCTCGCACTGGGCTTTTTCTTTTTAATAGGCTCATATTGGCCACTAAAAACACTTAAGGACAGCATTTTTGTTAACATTGTTGGTCCTGAGTACATTCCCATGGCAAAAATTTTGTCACTCACCATCTTCTTTCCGCTCGTTATGATTTATTCAAAGCTGGTGGACGTTTTTGTTAAAGAAAAGATGGTGTACTTACTCGTGGGCGTTTACGGCTTTATTGGCCTTATTTTCGTTTACTTCTTTTTCCATCCAACAATCGGCTTACAAAACGCCGTTCCAAGCGCTTCACGCTTACTTGGTTGGCTCTTCTTTTTGTACGTTGAAAGTTATGTTTCATTAATGATTTCACTCTTCTGGTCATTTACGCACGACATTACCACACCAGAGTCGGCAAAAAAAGGTTATGGCCTCATTATTTTTGGCACTCAACTTGGCGGCTTTTTGCTCACACTTTTAGGCAACCGATTGTCGGCAGACCCAGAGCTTTACGCCTCTCGCGCACCACTAATTGCCTTAATCTCAATCTGTTTATTTTTCTTTATCGCTCTGGTAACGTTTATTTTGCATAAAATTGTTGCCAAAGAAATCTTGGAAGGATACGAAGATAAAGTTGCACCTGCAACCCTAGAAGAACCAACATCGGTCGGTTTTCTGGATGGTTTAAAACTCTTGCTCACGCATCCGTACGTTGCCGGCATCTTCTTTCTTATTTTCTTCCACGAGTTTGTTTCAACGGTCATGAACTTTCAAATGATTATGCAAGCAAAAACAACCTACGTTTCTGCTGGCTTAGTTAACAAATTCCTCTTCGACTACGCACTGGCTGTACAAGGCACTGCGTGCTTGTTTGGCTTGCTGGGTACATCATTTTTTCAACGCCGCTTTGGCATACGCTTTTGTTTAATTGCTTACCCGCTGCTGTTGGGAATCTCAATTATTTACTACCTTGCCAACCCAACATTGCAAAGCATTTTTTATGTGATGATTATTGCAAAAGCAATCAATTACGCCTTCAACCAGCCGGCAAAAGAGGTTCTGTACATCCCAACCACCAAGAATATAAAATACAAGTCTAAGGCCTGGATCGACATGTTTGGCATGCGCTTTTCAAAGGCTGCCGGCTCTACCGCTAACACCATTATTGTTACCATGTCGTACCTAACCGGCCCTATTGTTTTGTCGCTTATTGCTATCTGGGCCATACTGGCAAGCATGATTGGCAAAACGTTTAATACTGCTATTTCAGAAAAAAAGATCATCGATTAATACCAATAAATGGTAGCTGAATCAACTATTTGCAAGAATAGTCGATATGAAATATACTGATTGCTTGTGAAAAACGAAAGGATATAGTGTCTATGAACAAAAGTGGGTAGGTACTTATTCGCAACAAAATACTGAGAGAACAACATTTTAGTAACCTTTTTTAGGAGCTTTTTTTATGCTGAGTAGAATTAAACACGCCCTCTGGGGAGATTTGACCAAAGACGAAGTTAAAAAATTTGGTATGCTCTCATTCACGTTCTTGTTCATTATTGGTACCTACTGGCTCATGCGTCCACTCAAAGACGGTCTTTTCATGGACTTGGTTGGACCTGCATCATTGCCTTACGCCAAAATGCTTTCATTCGCGTTCATTGTTCCTTTAATTCTTTTCTATTCCAAGCTTGTTGACTTGGTAGAAAAACAAAAGCTGTTCTATGTTTTGTGTACTATTTATGGCATTTTATTTGCCGGCGTTGCATTTTTACTTGCACAACCAGCCTTTGCACTTAACGGCCCAAGCACCCCTGCAAAGCGTATGCTTGGCTGGTGCGTATATTTGGCTATTGAAAGCTTTGGTTCATTGTTGGTTACCCTTTTCTGGTCGTTCGTTGCAAGCTCAACCGACACGACTTCAGCAAAAAGAGGCTACGCGCTCATTATTTCAGGCGCGCAAATTGGTTCCATCACCGGACCTTATTTGGCAACAAACGCAGAACACCTTGGTCTTTCATTGTTGACCGGCATTGTTGCTGGCGGCATTTTGCTGGTACCTTTGTTGATCAAAATGTTCATCACCATATACCCAAGCTCAGCTGAAAAGAGTGTTTCAACCAAGCCAAAAACCGGCGCGTTTGAAGGTTTTAAACTCTTGCTGACCAAGCCATACCTTCTTGGCATACTTGGCGTTGCAACATTGTACGAAGTAATTGGTACCGTTATCGACTACCAACTCAAATATTTGGCAAAAGAAACCTATGGCAGCGCAGAAAAAGTTACTCAATTCTTGGGCTACTTTGGTTTGACCACCAACGCACTTGCTTTGGTATTCTCGTTGATTGGAACAACATTCTTCATCAACCGTTACGGCCTTACCTTCTGCTTGGTTATGTATCCAGTGAGCGTTGCCATTGTTTTGGTAAACATCTGGGCATTGCCTGGTCTTTGGGTAGTATTTGCGGGCATGGTTGCTATTAAAGGCTTCAGCTACGCATTGAACAACCCTTGCAAAGAAATTATGTACATCCCAACCAGCAAAGACGTTAAGTTTAAAGCTAAAGGTTGGATCGACATGTTCGGTTCCCGTTCTTCCAAAGCCACAGGTGCCGGTATTGGTTCTATGTTCTCAAGCATGACCAGCCTTGCGCTCTACGGACCACTCGTTTGTATGGGTATTGTAGGCATCTGGATCATGGTTGCTTTGTACGTTGGCAGAACCAACAAGAAACTTGTTGATAGCAAAACAATCATTGAGTAATGATTGTTTTCTAAAAAACTACTAAAAGGCCGGAGCTTTTTGCTCTGGCCTTTTTTCTTGATATCTTTAAATAAGCGGGGGTAATAAGCTATCGTAAAAATAGTACGTGAAGATATTTAAAACAAAAGGAGACTTAATGCTAAGTTCTATAAAACAAGCCCTCTGGGGCAAATTAACACGCGAAGAGTTTAAACGGTTTAGTATTTTATCGCTCACGCTCTTGCTCATTTTGGGCACCTACTGGCTCATGAAACCGCTTAAAGACGCGCTCTTTGCCAAAATGGTAGGCCCCGATTTTTATCCGTACGTAAAAATTCTTTCCTTCTGGTTTACCATCCCACTCATTTTGCTTTATTCCAAAGCGGTAGACCTATTTGAAAAGCAAAATTTGTTTTATATTTTTTCAGCTTTTTACGGCTCACTCTTTTTCATTATCGCACTCTTACTTGCCCACCCAACCATTGGCCTGGCCAACACCACGCCAAACAAGTACCGCATTTTAGGCTGGGCGCTGTATGTAACGATTGAAACTTTTGGCTCGCTCATGGTTGCTCTTTTTTGGGCTTTCGTTGCAAGTTCTACCAACACCGAGGCGGCAAAGCGTGGCTATGCATTAATTATTGCTGGCGCCCAAATTGGCACCATTGCTGGGCCCTACATTGCCTTGAGTGCCCCAACCTTAGGTATCCCACTCCTTATGTTTTGCATTTGCGCTGGCGTAACTTTTATACCTGTTCTCATTAAAATTTTCACACACTTCAACCCCCGCGCTGCCGAGCACCACGCACCGTCAGAAAAAACTGGGCCCATTGAAGGGCTTAAGTTACTGCTGACCAGGCCCTACCTGCTGGGCGTGATGGGCGTTTCGGTTTTATACGACATTGTTGCCACCATTCTTGAATTTCAAATGGTATCGCTTGCCAACACTCAGTTTCATTCAACCGAACACTTGGCACGTTTTCTCAGCTACTTTGGTTTAATGACCAACGGCTCAGCATTATTGATCTCACTGATCGGTACCAGCTTTTTAGTGCGCCGCTTTGGCCTGACTTTTTGTTTGGTTGTCTATCCGGTTATTACCGCGGTTGCTCTGCTGCACATTTTGTGGATACCTGTTTTATGGGTCGTGGTTGGCGCGCTCGTGGTAATAAAAAGTTTGAATTACGCACTCAATAATCCATGCAAAGAAATGCTCTACATTCCCACCAGCCGCGATATTAAGTTTAAAGCGAAGAGCTGGATTGATATGTTTGGTTGCCGCTCAGCCAAAGCTGGTGGCGGTTTTTTAAGCACCTTTTTTACACAAATGCATGAGCTGCTTTTTTATGGCCCACTGCTTTCGCTTGGTGTAGTCGGCGTTTGGATTATTATTGCGCTGTACACGGGCACAACACACCGTGCACTTGAAAAGAGTAATCGAACGATTGAATAAATCGAATAAAACTTTTCATTCTTATTACCCATTTTTTTTGCTATCCTCTCGCACATTAATCACCTTTTTTTCAGGATAATGTTGGTCACGATGGATTACAAAAAACAGTTTAATCATTTCATAAACAAAGAGCTCAACAAACCACAGCAAGAGGCAGCAACGCAAAAGTCTGGCGCACTGCTGGTTATTGCTGGCGCAGGCTCAGGAAAAACGCGCGTAATTACCGCACGCATTGCCAATTTAATTATTAACGAAAACGTAAGCCCAAAGGCCATTACTGCGCTCACCTTCACCAACAAAGCTGCCGAAGAAATGAAAGAGCGCTTGCACAAGTTTCTTGATGGCAACCACGAGCTACCGTTTGTTGGCACATTCCATTCATACTGCCTTCTGCTTTTGAGAACCAACCTGCATTATCTTTCAGCGCCCTACTTTTCAATTCTTGATGGTGACGACCAACTCAGCATCGTGAAACAAATTATAAAAAAAGGTGCTCTTGAAAAGCAGATCACGCCCTCGCAAATTATGTACCAGCTATCGCAGTACAAAAATAAGTATTTCATGAATCCGCAAGAGGCTGAAAACACCGTAAGCCCGCTCATAAAAGAAATTTATCATGCGTATGAGGCAGAAAAAACAGCCGCTCGCAGCTTTGACTTTGACGACTTGATTCTGGAAGTCTTAAAACTATTTAGAAAGAATAAAACGTTCAAACGCGAGTTCCAAGCAAAAATTAAGCATGTGCTCGTTGACGAATATCAAGATACCAGCCACACGCAGCACGAGCTGCTACGACAAATGGGCCTTGATGAGGATAAAAAATTTATTCTGGATTCACTGTGTGCCGTTGGCGATGAAGACCAGTCAATTTATTCATGGCGCGGGGCAACCGTTACCAACATGCTTAAAATTAAGCAGGAGTTTGCGCCGGTAACCACCGTTAAAATTGAACAAAACTATCGCTCCGTCACCCCGATTTTAGAAACTGCTAACCACGTGATTCAGCATAACACACAGCGAAACCCTAAAAAGTTGTGGTCGGACAAGCAGGGCAAAAATAGAATTTTATTGCTGACCTGCCGCTCGGGCGAGCAAGAAGCCGATGCCGTAGCGATCTTGTTAAAAAATTTGCCAGAAAATAAAAAGCTGAGCAACGTAGCCATTTTGTACCGCACACACTATCAATCGCGCTCGTTGGAAGAATCGCTCATTTATCACGCAATCCCCTACCGCATTATTGGCGGTATCCGCTTTTATGAACGCAAAGAAATTAAAGATGTTTTGGCGTACCTACGCTTGATGGTAAACCCCTTTGACCGCATCAGCCTGCTGCGCATTGTTAACTATCCGCTGCGCGGCCTTGGGCAAAAGTTTGAAGAACAGCTGATGGAAGCCTGGCAACAAAACCCACTGCTCGACTTTAAGCAACTAATTACGTATTTGATTTCAAGCGAAGGCGTTAGTTCGGCAAAGCAGCTGGCGCTCAAGCAATTTTTGGCAATCTATGCAACAGCACCACAAAACGGCTCTCCGTCAGACTTAGTTGACCATGTGCTGACAAAAATTGATTACCTTAATTATTTGCGCACCACGCTGGACGCACAAGAAGCTGACACAAAAATTGAAAACGTACGCGAGTTGGTACAATCAATTGCCACGTTTGAAAAGAATTTTGACGGATCGCGCGAGTCGGTTAACCCTAACGACCCTTTTGCCAGTAGCTCAAACGCACCAACACTTGAAAACTTTTTGTACGAAGTTACGTTGATGCAAGAAAAGAGTGATAACGAAAACCGCGATGACCAGGTCTGTTTAATGACACTGCACGGATCTAAAGGCCTTGAGTTTGATATGGTTATTATTACCGGCCTTGAAGAAGAAATGCTGCCAAGCGGCAAAGCGCTCAACACCAACGAAGAACTTGAAGAAGAGCGACGCCTGTTTTATGTGGGCATTACGCGGGCAGAAGAACGCCTGGTACTTACGCACGCTGATTACCGCAACCGCTTTGGCACGATAGTGCACCAAATTCCGTCACGCTTTTTGTCTGAACTTAAGCGGCCACTGGTTCAAGAGTTTAATGCGAGCAATGCCCACGCAACACAACTTAAAACACAGTTTAGACGCTGGCTTGGTCTTTCTACTCAGTTTGACCAAAACATTCTTACGTTTACCAACTTTATACCACCAGACCGGTTGAGTGGAGAAAATACGGTTGAATCATCTCCCCCTTCGAGACGCCTGTCTTCGCTAAAAGCTACGTCAGGCTCCTCAGGGCGAACGGGAAAAAGGATATTCTCCGAAAAACCAGAATACCTGATCCATCAATCGACACAAAATAATAACAAGTACACAAGATCACAGGATCCAAATCGCTCGCTAAAGAACAAACAAGTTTCTTCCTCCGTTCGCCCTGAGGAGCATGGCGTAGCTCGCAAGAGCTTAGACAGGCGTCTCGAAGGGTCTACAAACAAAACAGCCCCAACGAGCGAATGGTACAAAAACCAATTAGTTGAGCACAGCAAGTTTGGCAAAGGGATTGTAACGCACGTTGAAAAGGCCGATGGCGATGCGTACCACATTACCGCCATCTTTCAATCTGGGCCTAAAAAGATTCTTTCGAGTTTTTTGAAGAAGAGTTGAGGAGAGCACGAAATTCCAAGTCCGCTTGCGCTTCAATCTCAGCAATCTCTTTTTTAGTAAGCCTCTTTTCAAGGTGTTCTTGAAAGCTCTTTGTTTTCATAGACATCTTCACTTTAGGCATGTTTCGATTTTTCATTTTCTCTTTCAATTTAATTGTTTCTACCCCCAATTTTAGCACATAGCAAACTAAGAAAGAAGGGCTTGCAATTAATGGTAAAAACCCCAAAACAGAAGGCCATTAAATTTCCACTTGAAACGAATTAAAGCCTTTGCAAACCAGCCAAAAGTGCCTTACAATTGAACAATTGGGAAAACTTTTTTGGGAACCATTTTGGGGGAATTTTCATGAACCGCAAACTTATTCTATCGCTTGCCATAATGACATTGTTTAGTATTTCTCTCGCAGCACAAGAGAGCAGAAAAACCATCCGCTCCTTTGATGCAAGCTGGAAGCTTATATTCCAAGAAGCCCTCAAAAAACATACACCTTCCTGGAAACTCGTAAAAGCAATACGAGCACATGATAATAAAAAACTATCAGAGATTCTTAAAAACCCAACCATCAACGTAAATCCAATCGTTATGAAGGGAAGTGAAGGTTTCAAAACACAATTGCATCCGCTCGACGAAGCAATTTCTTGCAACAATATTGAAGCAGTTAAACTTTTATTGGCCCACACCGTTACTTTAGGCACAACAAAAATAAACACTGATGGCTCTATGGCAGGTCACTATTTCGATATCAAAGATATCGACATTAATGCTCCCGGTCTTTGCGGCCTTACGCCGTTGCACACAGCGGTCTCTCTTGGCAGAACTGAATGCCTTAAGCTCTTACTTGCACACAAAAGAACGATTTGGTATGAAAAACTTCTACCGTTCGATCGTAAAGAAGCAGCAATCAACCTCAATGCGGCCGAAAAATACGGCAACACCGCCCTTCATTTGGCTGTTTCTCTTGATAAAGCCGACTTAGTAGAACTTTTACTTGCACACCCTGGCATTGACGTCAACGCAAAAAACAACGAAGGATGGACACCGCTCCACACTGCTGTTTGGTATGAAACAACTGATTGTATAAAGCTTTTGCTTGCGCACAAAGAAATCAAACCGATTGATCCAAACCTTATCAACTGGATCAAACAAGAACTTGATACTAGAAAAGAACAAGCTGAACGAGCTTTCGAAATTTGGCTACTCTTGGAAAATCATGGGCAAATTTTAGATGGCCCTGGCGGCATGAGCCCAACTACGATTGGCGCGGAATTTTAATTGGTCCTGATACGCTACCTCATTGTCCCTGCGGCCCAATAATGGTTGCATAAATAATTTTGCTGCAAAAAGTTTGAGGGGCACCGTTTCTGGTGCCCCTCTTTTTTTATAACGATCTAAAGCGTTGCAAGCTGCTGGACCAACGTTACCAACTTTGCTTTCAGTACTTGCAGCGCAGCAGACAAATCATTTAACGATGCAGCAGAAGATACTGGTAGAGTTGGTGCCGTTTGAACGCTTGGTCGTATTCTTTTTTTTACTTTTTCAAGCGCTTTTTTAAGCATATCTTTATCTTTATCATCTGCCTTCTCTAACGGCGTATTGCCCGCACTGTCCTTCACACCAGGATCAGCCCCTGCCGCAAGTAATAATTCAACTATCTCTTGATGCGAATTCAGCCATTCCTTATGTCCTGCTCGATTCCTTGGAAACATTGAATGCGTCGCCCACAGATGCAATGGCGTTGATCCAGCATCTTCACTCTTAATATTCACATTGGCACCAGCCTGAATAAGCTCTTTTGCGCGATTTTGATCCTTGGCTTTCAGCGCAATCAGCAACTCTTTGCCCAGTAATTCCTTAATAAATGTGTATCTGATAGGTGCCTTGGATAGCGTCAACTTCCCATCGTTCACTGCAGGACTATATTCTTTGTGTAAAAGATCGGGAATCACACCTCCTCCAGCATCAACTAACTGCTTGGCTATATCTTCTTCCAAGGCTAATTCCAAGGCAAAGGCGAGCGGCGTACAGTCTTTATACGTAGTAAATGCATAGGAAAACGTATATTTTTTAAACAAACTTTCTTTTGGTACTGTTTTAAGAAAATCTTGAAACGCCTGCAAATCACTCTCCACTTTTCTATCTAGATCATCCCTGAGCTTAACAAGTTTTTCGCACAATTCTCTACCCTTTAACCAGACATCATTATTTGCATCTTGCAATGCATGCAAAACATCTCCACTTCCATCAGAAATGGCAAGTCGAGGATCTGCCCCTGCGGCCAACAACAACCTTACAATATCAAGTCTATTCTTCTTCACTGCCACACCAAGAGGCGTATCTTTTTTGAGAAAAAAAGCTTTGGTCCACGAGTGCCATGAATATTCATTATTCAAATCGGCAACTTGCTCAATAAGCGTTTTAACAACCTCCATGTCCGGAGAAAGAACACTATCGATCTCAGAACACAACGCACTCCCCAATTGATCTTGATTTGACGCTGCACCAAAAACAATGCCCTGCGCGCCCAGCACCAGCAGCCCCACCACCAACCATAATTTTGCAATCTTCATAACACACTCCCTCGTTCTATTTTTTGACCAAAGCTACTTTTGCCAACAAGAGTAGCAAACTGAAAATAAAAAAGAGAAGAAGAAGAAGAAGAAGTGTTTCCCAAGCGTTTTTACAGCACAAGCAACCACGCTTTTAGCCTCCCTGGCTACTTTTTTAAATTATTTACAAGCTGAACAGGCACTGGCTATACTCATAATAAGATAAGATAATTATTAAATCGCGAAAGGTTTCTTAATGAAAAAAAGCGCTTTTTTTGCAATTTTATTCACTTTTTTGCTAACCCATAACCTGCATGGCGCCCCAGCAGACCAGCCAACGCTGACCGTTCCTGCAAGCATGTGGTACGCCGCCATGGGCTCAACCAACTCATTGGCTCAGCTGCCACCAGCAGCATTGGTAGAACCGGACGAAAACGGCCAAACACCCCTGCACATTGCAGCTCAGAACGGGCACCCAAATACTATTTTGTTTTTGCTGCAACAAGGCGCACCGGTTAACGTAGCAGACAAACAAGGTCTAACCGCCTTGCACCTGGCTGCTCAATTTGGCCAAAAGCCATGCGTACAAACGCTGCTCAACCAAAAGGCTGCTATCAACAGTGCTGGTACCACGGGCATAACACCGCTGCATTTGGCCGCCTTTTACGGCCAACTTGATGTAGTAAAACAGCTTCTTGAATACAAAGAATGTAACATTGAAGCGGTTACCAAAGGCAAATCTACCCCACTCCATTTTGCGGCTCAAAGCGGACAGACCGTCTGCGTAGAAGCATTGTTGGCAAAAAATGCCAAAGTTGACGTACGAAATACGCTGGACGAAACACCACTTTTACAAGCAATAAAAAATAATCAGCTAGCTAGCGCACAGCTCTTGCTTAACAAAAATGCTACTGTCAGTATTAGAAACAAACTTGGCTCAACGCCCCTGCATTATGCCGCTTTAAATAACTTTAACGAAGGAATCACCGCGCTCTTAAAAAAAGGCGCAACGGTAAACGTTAAAGACAAAAACGGCATGAGCCCACTGCACTACACTGCCGGCAACAATAATCTGGATGGCACCAAACAACTTTTGGAAAAAGGGGCCAGCATTAACACGGCAAACAACAATAAAAGCACGCCGCTGCACATTGCTGCCACTAACAATGCACTCGACTGCATCCCGCTCTTGCTGGCAAAAGGCGCCGACGTTAACGCGACAGACGCCAACAAATCAACACCACTGCACTTGGCAGCCACCAACGGCCACGAGCTGGGCGTACGCTTGCTGCTGAGCAGCAAAGGAACCAAGGCTATTGGCATTGACGCTGTTGATGCTGCTGGCGCAACACCGCTGCACCGCGCCGCCCAAAACGGCCACGTGACTGTTTGTTTTATGTTGATCATGAGCGGTGCAAACTTATTAACCCCAACCACCAATGCGGCTACTGCAAATGCTAACAAAACAGCACAAACGCTGGCTGCGCAAAACGGGCACTATGCCCTGGCTAATGCCCTGCAGTACACACAAACCAATGGCCAGCTGCCAAGCATTGCGGCTGCAGAAAGCGCGTGCACGCTCTGTGCGCAACAGTTCAACATTGCCGAAGTTGGCATGCAACTGCCGTGCGGGCACATGATGCACCCAAACTGCCTGCAAACGTTTATTGCCCAACCTACTCAACTTGCCTACCAATGCCCAACCTGCCAAGCAGCTGCACAGGCGCAAGCGCAAGCAATTGCAGTTTTAATGGTTGCGGCAAGTCCAACCAATGAAGCGGTAGGTAAAAAGTAAGGAACACAAAGCTCACTCGCCGTAAATCTCGTTCAACAAAGCTTCGACTGAGTTCCAACAGAACCCGCGCCCTTCTTTGCGTTGAAGGTTTTCGTTACCGCCATAAACAACGTAAAGCGGCAATGTTTCTTGCTCGGTAATCTCTCGCCAGGCAAAAAGCTCTTTAAAAAAGTTATCTGAAAAAGTCATACCTGCTTTAATTTCAACCGGCACAACGTGGTTGTACGATTTTTCAATAACCACATCAATTTCATGGCCCTGCACATCGCGCCAGAAATAGATCTGCGGCGTCTTGTTGTGATTGTAATTGTGTTTAAACATTTCACTAATCACAAACGATTCAAACAACGCGCCCTTGAGCGGATGCGTATGCAGCTCTTCTGCTGTTCTGATCCCTAGCAACGAACAAACCAATGACGTATCGTTAAAGTAGATTTTGGGGCTTTTAATTACGCGCTTGTTAAAATTTTTGTAGTACGGTGGAAGCAACTTGATAATGTAACTTGCTTCTAAAATTGCAATCCACGACTTGGCAGTATTCAAACTGATGCCAGCATCGCGTGCAATGTCGGCATAGTTAAGCAAGTTGCCAACACGCGCAGCACACAACTTTAAAAAGCCTTGAAACGCAATAACATCAGAGATATTCAGCACTTGCCGCACATCTTTTTCAACGTACGTACTGATATAATTTGAGCACCATGTTTGCACCGGAATTGGCTGAGAATAAAGCCGCGGATAACAACCTTTAATGAACAACGAAGCAAAATCTTCAGGCAGCATATTGGCATCATGCAATTCTTGGACCGACAATGGCAACAGCGTAAGCAGGGCTATCCGACCTGCCAGCGTTTGAGTTATTTTTTCGTACATAAGAAAATGCTGTGAGCCGGTAATAATAAAATAACCCGGCCGATACGCTTGGTCCACAATCCCTTGCATGTACGAAAGCAACTCTGGCACTTCTTGAATTTCATCAATAATTAAACCGATGTGCTGAGCATACGTAGCAAAAAAGCCCCGCGGGTCTTGCTGTGCTGCACTCCGCTTGTCTAAGTCTTCCAACGTAACATAGGCATAGCCAGCAAAAGTCTCTTTTACCAAGGTGGTCTTGCCAGACTGCCGAGGGCCCATAACTGCCACCACGGGAAACTGCGTAGCTAATTCTTGCAAATGAGCGGTAATAGTACGCTTAATAATCATCTTTTTTGCCCCTTTTTTAGACTTTTTACAAAACTCGTACAATCTGCAATCCTATTGCATATTTTACACGATTTGCCAAAAACATCAAACAGATCGTTATTTTCGAGCAGGACAAGTTTTTAAAACCAGGCCTTTCGAGCCCTCAACCACGCCCCTTTTTGACAAAAAAGTGCCCCTTCGGTATGCTGGTTGCACGGAAAAACATGATAGATTAAGCAAAATTCTTACCGCTGGGTTGTGGGCACTATGAAATTTAACACCGCGTTTCGTTCTCTTTCTCTGACACTTGTGTGCGCACTGAGCACCTCTTTTTATGCACACGCTGCCACTCCAGCAACTGATTCGGCCCCAGTGGTTTCTGATGACGAAAAAATGGTCCCGGTTGGACCAGTACTCAAAGGCCTTGTTGCCCTTGCCTTCTTGCAACTGTACTATTTTACCGCCCCAAAGCACACGCAAGAGCGGCTCAAAGAACAGTTCTCGCCAAAAAACCTCGCATTCAACTTTGCCGGAGAATATTCTTCGTATTTCTTAATGACGCTCATTCATGAGCTTGGTCACGCGGCCGTTGCCAACTATATCAACAACGACCCAATCAATATTCACATGGGCGGTAATGATAACAGCAAGTTGGACGATCCTCTTTTTGCAACCGATCATTTCACGCTCGATGGCTTAAGCCCGCTTGAAGGACTCACTATCTATCGCCTTTCAACTCAAATGACCGATAAACTTTTGTTTGTTGAATATTTACAAGATTGCTTAAAAAACAACGAGACGCTTGAAACTATTTCTGCTGAAAAATTTGGCACCTTCAAAGAGGCTTTTGTTAACTCGCCAGCATACCAAGAGCTCTTACAAAAACTTGAAAATAACAAATCAAAAGAAAATCTTATTTTGGCAGCTGGTGGCATTGCTGCCCTTTCAGTCAACACACTCTTTAAATTTATGCGCTCAATGGCAAAAAGTTATCAGGAAAATGCTGAAGCTCTTGATGCTCTTAAGGCATCGTTTGGCGCAGCTTTTTCTATCGACAAAATAGTACTCAATCAAGTGTTGAGTGCCTTCTTGCCATGCAGCAAAAACAGCGATGGCGCCAAATTGTGGCGCAACATTGCAGGCGTGCCCGAAGGCGTGCTTGAATTTTGCTACACGGCAGCACCATACGTAGACATGCTTGGCGAGTGCTACCTTGCCTACAAAGACCCACGAGCTGAATCAGCCAAACTCCCCGATAAACTTATGATTGGTTTGATTAACTATTTATTGCGCGGTTATTTGCGTTTTCACGCTTAACGACGCTTTTTCTTAGCTGCACTCAAATACAGCAACCAGCTGGAAAAGATCATAAACCCAGCAACGCCCACCGGCAATGCGGGGTTAAACATTGCCAAAAAACCACCAAAAAAAGTTCCCAAAACAGTAACCAGCGCCTGCATTGCCCAGATCATAGCAATACCTTTTCCTTGCTTGTCATCATCAACTGAGTTGGAAATAATGGCCATCATGTTGGGCAAAATTGAGGCGATACAGCCAATGTACAAAACAATAAAAATATAAAGCCCGATGGTTGTTGGCGGCATAAAAACTGCCAAGCTTAAAAAAGCAAGCAGCGGCAATGCCGACAGAACAATAGTGCGCGGTGCTGCAATGCGCGAAAGTGGACGCACCAGCAGGAGCTGAAGCAATAAATACATCACACCAGCATACACAAACATAGTACCAATTTGTGAAGCGCCGTAATTAAAAACTTTGAGCAAATAGGTTGAAAAAAATTGCGTACTAAACGTCCAACCAAAAATAAACAAGCTCGCTGCTGCAAAAATACTGCGCAATTGTGGATAATGAAACATTTGGCCAAGATGGCCAAACGTTATAAAAAATTTCTTTCTTTTAACCGTTTTTTTTGAACGATCACGAAATAGCTGGTAAGCAACAAAAAGCAAGTTAAGTACTGTCAGGCCGCCCAAAATTAAGAATGGTATTGCCAAATCATGAGCAACACCCAGCAAGGCATTGGTATATTGACCACCTAACAAGCCGCCACCAATAAAACCGCAGGCAACGGCAATTTCCACCATGCTCATGTTGCTCACTTTGTCAGCATTAGTATCATCACTCACATCAGCCATAAACGACTGCGCAATAGCAACGTTTGCAGCAAAAAGACCGGCACAAAAACGGCTGGCAAAGAGCAACCAAACACTAGCATAATGTATTGCCAGTGCGGTTAGAAACAAACTTACCGTAGCACCAGTAAGCGTTATTATCATCGTAAAACGCCGACCGTACGAATCTGAAATTTGCCCCCAAAGCGGTGACATAAAAAATTGGCCGGCATAATAAGCTGTCAGTACAAAACCAACAAAGAGCGTACCATAAGCCTGCGTTGTTTGTTCTGACAAAAGCTTATAGTGAGAGTCTGCTAACAAAACAGGAAACACCACCAGTGATACCACAATGTTAAGATAGTCGAGAAACGCGGCGGACAAAAATGGCGCATACTGCATTATTTTACGGTTCATGAAATCCCCTTTGAAAACCCCTAAAAATATTCCCTTCCTTTCACGCCAGAACGGTACAAAAGGAAGGGCCTGTTCGAACAAATTGTAAGCGTTTGTTATAAGCGCTCAATATTATTTTTGGTGAAATATTTTGTTTCGTTTTTGGCAAACGGCATTGCATCGTTAAATTCTTTAAGATATTTGTTGGTGCGCTTGAGCGTTTGCTCATCAATTTTAACCGGAGAATCCCAATCTCCAACTTTAAAGGTCAATGGGATAGCAAGCTTAATGCCTCGATAATTTAAATGACCATTAACCGCAAGCATTTTTTTCATTGATGTTTTTGGCGTAATAGTAAAATCTTTACCAACCACCAAGCCATTAGGCAACTTAACACCATGACCAGGAACAACAAAGTAACCTTCCTGGGTTTTAATTACCTCAAAGAAACGACCGCTAATACTTGGATTGCGGCTTGCATAAGGCCCGCGCCATTTTTTTGGATACGCCAGATTAAGTCCACCAATAATTGAACCTTCAAAACTTTTGGTCGTCAAAAAGTCAACAATCGCATGATCACCGTGAATACTCACAATATTGCAACGTTGGTCGATATCGTGCAATATCGATTCAATGTTTTTAAGATTGCCGGTAATCACTGAAGAAACGAAATACGGCTGGTTATAGTACAATTTGCCTAAAAAAGTAAGTAACAAAATTGCCAAAATTGCCGTACTAAAATAAATGAAATAAGACCTAAAGAATCTAAAAAATGGTCCCATTTTTCGATCAACTCGACGATCGATTGTATCCATAAAATCATCAAGCTTTTTCATAACACACTCCTTTTTGAGCATTTTTTTGCACTCCCTTAACCTTCCCCAGTGGTTTATTGTATAAAAAAATGCTGGCAAAAATAAATATATTGCTTAAATGACCTGTGTTGTTTCGGGTTGCAGATGATCGGCCTTAAGAATTGTATATCCTCCTTTTTGGGTATCCCACACCACAAAAACTGTATTTTTTGTTAGCCACTTTTTGTCAAAGACAAAGGAAATATCAGTAATAAAACGACCGTCAATGCGCTGATTAATCATAAAAGAGCCCATTGAACATTGGTACCACTCACCCTCCAGATATGGCTCACTCCGCCACTCATAACCAAAATCACGCGCATTCCACTGCAACGGATGGTTAGAAAACTGCATCCACCAGGCACAATGTTGCGGATCATCAGAAATTAAACGAAAGCCACCAGGTATTGGCAACACGCGATATGAAACACCAACAATCTTATAATCACGATCGCAGCCAAAAACACCCTTTTCAGCCAAACTAGAAAAAAGCTCAAAGGCAACGTTAACAGTCAGATCATTTAAAAAATAATGTACAATGCTTTGAATGTCTGAGACAAACGGCGAACTAAAAAAAATATACTGAGCCTTGGGATCGAGCTTGTTGTTTAAAAAAAATGGTTCGTAGCGCTTTTTGAGTTGATAGGTCTGCTGCCCGGCAATGCGCAAATCGTGCATATTTAATAACGCACCCCTACCAATTGAAACCAAGATAAAAAAACTTACCAACAATACGCCGTACTGCCCATACATAAACTTGCGAGCATTAAGCAGCGGAATTCCCACCACCACCAATGTTACTACTAACGGGTAGGCCGTTTCTAAATAGCGGGCACAGGGGTAGGCCATAACACCCTGCCAGGCAAAACACCAAAAACCAACGATAAAAAATAACAAGAGCTTTTTATGATTTTTATAAGCAAGCGAACAAAACAGTATAAGCAAGAACCACAGCGAAATAAGCAAGAAGTGCTTGGTATAATCAAACATAAAAATGCAGCTACTCCAGGCGAAAAATTTGGTAAAAAAATAATCAAGCTTTACCAAAAATGGTTCGTACCATGACGCTGCTAAAAAAACTGGCTGCGTTGGTACTACTCCAACAGTTGCTGCTGCTGAGTTTGGCAAAATAGGTGCTACGGCAACAATTTTTTTTTGCACCAACGCGGCCAGAAAAGGGAGCCTGATTAAAAAATTATTCAACGTTCGCTCAAGGGTTGTAATGCCAAAAGCCCACAACCGCCAGACAACGTAAATCATGTGTACAACAAAAAAAATCCAGGTCATACGGACTGCATAAAGGACCGACTGCCAGCACGTTCGCTGCTCAAGAGCATACAAAAACATGCCAAAAAACAACCACAATGGAAAAAAGATCCCATTTTCGCGCGCCAGTAGCGAAAGCAAAAAACTAAAGCCTGAAAAAAAATAGTACCACCAACTGCCATGCCGTTGCCAAAAAAAACAAAATAAGAGTCCTGAAAGCAAAAGAAAAAAGGTTGCAAGCGAGTTATGAAATGTTGCAAGCCAAACAAGCCACGAAATGTCGGGATACAGCCCAAACATAAGCCCGCCCAATAGCGAAAGCCACACCGAAAGCCATTGCGAAAAAAGATAAAATAACAAGACAGCATTCAGCGCATGAAAGATAACATGTAAAAGATAATACGCTTTTGCTTCAAGCCCACAGAGCGCATAGACCACGGTAAAAAAAAAATGCTTTAACGGACGCAAAAAACCTGAAATAAAGTTTGGCTTAGAGCGACGATAGTTCATGGGCACAATAAACTCACGCTCATCTGCTTTTATAACGCGCAACGCATCTTCTTTGGAAAATATGAGCCCATTAATAATTTGGCCCAAATCATCTTCGCGATACCAAATTTTATCAACCGGCAAAGCGCCAATAGAAAAAACGATAATAAAAATTGCCAACGCATACCAATGTTTTGTATTCATAATGTCAGCTCATTTATTTTTACTGAAACTTGCTTGACCAACTCTGCTTTATCTTTTTTAACAATTAACAGAGCATCGTCGGTTTCAACAATGCATAAATCATCAACGCCGATACAGGCAACAAATTTCTTTTTTGAAAAAGCCATATTGCCCGTTGCATCAACATTAATAACCGCTACATTGTCATGCGCATACGTTTCTTTAAGCTGCAAAAACGTGTACACATTGCCAACGTCGTACCATTCTAAATCGGCGGCAAAAACAACCGTATTGTGGCTTTTTTCCATAACCGCATAATCAACTGAAATATTTTCAAGATCGGCATACGCGCACGCACCGCTCAAATAAGCTTGCATTGCCAAATCAAGCAAGGGCGCACATGTTGTAAATTCTTGTAAAAAAGTGGATACCTTGGCAACAAAAATGCCCATGTTCCACAACATACCATCACGGTGCGCATATTCTTGAGCAACATCAGGCGATGGTTTTTCGTGAAATTTAGCAACCGGAAAACAGACGTCATCGTGACGTTTTGGGTTTGTTTGAATGTACCCGTAGCCCGTTGCAGCGTTGCGCGGCTTAAGCCCAAACAGGGCAATTTTGTTGTGCGCAGCAACGTAGGCAACCGCTTGATTAACGATTGTGCTAAAAGATTGAACATCCGGAATAAAATGATCTGCTGGTAAAAAAACAATCACAGCATTTGGATCCTTTTGAAACACACGATAGCAACCCAGCAACAGCGCTGGTGCGGTATTGCGCCCTTCAGGTTCACTCACTATAAAGCCAATGTTGTTGCCCACAGCATTGTTAATCAATAGTTCTTGTTCGCAACTGGTAACAACAAAAATGGTTTCTGGCGTTGTAGCAATAGGCATAACACGCTCAATTGCTTGATCAAGCAATGATGAATTATGCAAAAAGGGAATGAGTTGCTTGGGCCTATTTTTATTGCTCAGCGGCCATAAGCGCGTGCCAATACCGCCTGCCATAATACCGGCGTAGACCGTTGTCATACTTTTCTCCGCGCCGATTTTTGCACCGGCTTGCGCGTTGCATACATCCACACAATCATAAGCCCTGCCGCAGCAAGCATAATCAAGAGAAATTCAAACATCATACGAAAGCGCGCGCAGCCATCATGCCCGGTAATCAGAGAAAAATAAGCGAGGTAGGAACTGAAAAAATAAAAAAGCACATAGCGTTTTTGACCAAAAATAAACATAAGCGCAACAAGACACAAGAGATAACGCAGGGGTTGCCAAAGCGCTTCATAACAGGCTATAGCACGCAGCCACCAGCTGTTAGCACCCGCAACGATATAGCTTTTTATTTTGTGCCACCACGAGCCCTTCATTTTGAAAAATGAAATGTCGCCACCACGCACTTTTTCGTTAAGAAGCACTTTTAAGTTGGTTGTATACAGCCCACAAAAAGTCTTGGCTACGTTGGCAAGCCAGACATACACAAAAAGTTTAAAATTGTCTTTTGCGTCTTCAAAGAATTGGTTTTTAATTTCTTGCATGCCACCATCTTTTTGCGCATGTTTTTGCAACATCACACGTTCATAATCTGCGGTGGTACCATTTTGCTGCGCGCGGACGTTGGGATAAAACCAAAAATAAAGATTAATCTCGTTCAGCTCAGTCAAGCGAAAGTTACCAAAAGCATATTTGTTGTGAATCATATGCAACATTATTGGCGCACAAAAACACACAATAAAGAGACTCATACAATGAATAGTTACTTGTGTTTTAGCACGTTTTTTAAACAAAACAAAAGCGATAAACGAAAGCGGTATTACAAAATATAACGCTGCTGCTGGCTTGATAAGCATTGAAAACCCAAGCGCAAGACCACTATGAATCAGGGGTCGCTGGTGCGCAGTTTGTAAAAAAAGCGTAAACCGCTCAAAAAAGAGCAATAAGAAAAAAGATAAACAAATTTCAGTCAAAATGAATTGCGAAAACGTTAGATAGCCAATATTGCACGCAAAAAGCGCGGCAGAAATTAAAGCAATAGTTGGATTAAAAAATCGCCCTGCCACAACAAAAAGTAAGAAGCCAGAAAGTAATGAGAGTAAAATTTGTAACGCAATCAGGGGTAAGGTTGACTGCCCAAAAATCTTGTAGATAAAACCCATAATGAGCGGATAGCCTAGCGTATAGTACGGCGTATGGTTATTTTTTACTAAAATATTTTCTTGTGCAAAAAGCTGTGCATGGTGCACGTATGCTTTGGAATCAATGTCTTGATGGGCTTGCGGACCAGCCGGCACGTACTGATACAGCAGGTAGGAACAACCAACAAAAAAACTGGCAAAAAAAACTAACAGTAAACGCATTTTCATTGGCTCTCCCCTTTTGTTAACGCTAACACATTTTGCACCACCCACAACTGCACGGCGCGCACTGAAGAAGCGTTATTAAATAATGAATTTATATTTTTTACGCTGTCTGAAAAAAATGGACGTGTTTGCGCATTCAAGCTGGCAAAATAGTTGGGAAAATACTGCCCTGCACCAAACCAACGCACTGTTGGTGCAGCAAAGCCAACTTTTTTACGATACACAATTGATGGCGGTAAATACTCTTCAGCTATTTTTTTGAGCAGATATTTGGTAACACCATCTTTAAATTTCAGCGCTGCCGGAACATGCATCATAAACTCAACAAGCTTATAATCGAGGTACGGCTCGCGCGCTTCAACGCTGGTAGCCATGGCCATTTTGTCGGCGCGCATGAGCAACAGCTCAGGCAGGCGCTGCTTAAGCTCGAGATACAGCATTTGTGCGGCAAAGTCGGCGCCACGAACGTTTTTAATCTTGTTGGCATGAAAGTTAACAATTGCGTAACTGTCAAACTCTTGGCGCGCACCTTTTAAAATTTGGCGCACTACCCAATCTTGGTGTAACGCAGGTACATTGAACATGTTTTTTTGTAACATGGTACGCTTTTGATGCTCATTAAATGCAAGCGCACCACCCCAAAAAAGATCGCGGTTGCCAGCCCAGTTGGTCATCAGCTCGGCATAGTGAGAATTTTTATCAAAAACAGCATGAGAAAATGTTTTTATACTTCTTTTCAAAAATGCTGGCAGCACTTTTTGTGATGGCCGCCACAAACGGTCGTATAATTTTTTGTACTGCGCATACGTGCTATAGCCAAAAAAAAGCTCGTCTGCCCCCTCGCCCACCTGAACCACTTTAACACCATGATCGTGTGCCAACTTGGCAACATAATAAAAAGGTATGCACACACAATCACCCAGCGGCTCGTCGAGATGGTAGACCATTTTTTCGTAAAAATCGAACGCCTCTTTTTCCGTGATTACCACTTCGTGGTGCTGTGTACCAAATTGGTTGGCCACTTGGCGCGCCCAGGCAAGTTCGTTAGACTCTGGGCCGTCGGCAAAGGCAACGGTAAAGGTTTTTACATTGGGCACAAACTGCGACATCAACGCAACGTTCAAACTTGAATCAAGCCCGCCCGACAAAAAAGCACCAAACGGCGCGTCGGACATCAAGCGCTTTTTTGTTGAATTAATTAATAATGTTTTAATAGTTTCTAAACAAAATTGTTCGTTATTAAACTCTTTGCGCTCTGCTTTGGTTATACTGGTGATGGGCGAGTACCACTCATGAAACGTTACGGCACGTTGTGCGTCAACTTTAAGATAATAAGCAGCTGGAAGCTTATAAATATCTTGATAAAACGTGTAAGGTGCTGGTGTAACCATGAACGTTAATGCGTGATAAAGCGCCTGATTGGAAACAACTTTTTTGTTCCAGGGCAACTGCCATAATGCTTTAATTTCTGATGCAAAACTGATGATGCCGCCCTGCAACGAAAAATAGAGCGGCTTTATACCAATACGATCGCGCACGAGGTAGAGCTCGTTTTTTATGCGATCAAATAAAGCAAACGCAAACATACCGTCAATGCGTTGCAAAAAACTAATACCCCACGCTTGGTAGGCGTAGAGCAATGTTTCAGTATCTGAGTTTGAGCGGTAACGGTAGCCCAGCGCTTCAAGTTCTTTGCGCAGCTCTTGATGATTATAAATTTCGCCGTTAAAGGTAATGACCACGGTTTCTTGCGGGTCAAGCATGGGCTGATTGCCGGCACTTGAAAGATCAACAATGGCAAGCCGACGGTGAGCAAGCCCCATACCGCGGTCCTGATCTATCCAAACCCCAGCACCATCGGGCCCGCGATGCGCAATTGCCTCATGCATGCGCACAAGCAGTGATGGCTCAATTGTGTGGCTTTGTTCGCCAAGCTTTCCATAACCGGCAATACCGCACATACGCACCTCTTAGCATTTTTACAGCGCGCTTGATCTGATTGTTGCATCAACAGGCCGCACAACAGTTTTTTCTTTTTCAAGTACTTTATCAACAGCAGAAATGGCCGAGAGCATTGCAATGTCCATATTGTTATAACGATGCAGACCATTGCGCCCCATGAGCTCGAGATTAGAAAAAGTTCCTAAATAATTAAGAACAGTGGACAAATGTTCTTTATAATGCTCATCGTACAGGGGATATGCCTCGGCCGTCTTCATTACCATTCCGTCCAACACTTCATCTGCTTTTAGCAAGCCAATTTTTTCAAGTTCAAGTTTGGCAATGTTAACCAACTCCTGCTCAGTTTTTAACCAAAATGCTTCTCCAACAAAAGCAAAATATTCCAAGCTCAAGGCCGTATGGTTTGGATCGTCTACCATGGCCATAGAAAAATTGTTCATATTACCAATGCGACCCATTTTTACTTTTTTCTCATGAACATACAGCCAATGGTCCGGACAAATTGCTGTTTTATTTACAATCAAATTTACGGTAATCAAGCCACGATATTGCAGCGAATTTGCTGCGTTAATAATAATTTCTGGCGGTAATGGATCGAGCGATTTTATAAGCGTTCTGAGCGGCATAGTTGAAAAAAAATAATCGGCATCGTAACGCACTAATGTTTGCACACCACTAGTTGAACGCTTGTCTTGCGCGTGTACGGCAATAATTTTTTTGCCGTCATGCTCAAGCGAAACTACATCTTGGTTAAGATGCACACTACCACCATCAAAGCTTTGTAACCACGTTGCGGCTTTTTCCCACAACGTGCCAGCACCTTTGGATGGATAATAAAAATCATCGCGAATAGTTCGTGGTTTATTTTTTTTGTAAAAGCGACCAAAGAAAGCAAAAAATATGGCTTTAGAAAGTGAAAAACCGCTAATTCGTTGAGCTGCCCAGTCTGAAGAAATTTCGGAACATTCAATGCCCCATACTTTTTCGGTGTACGTTTTAAAAAAAATACTGAAAAGATGATAGCCAAATTTATTAGTTACCCAGTCTTGAAATGACCTAACTTTTTTTATGGGAAAAAGACGATAGCGAATGTAACTGAGCATGCAACGTAAACATTCCCACAAACTTAAGCCCTCAAGAACGTTAAGCGGCTCAAGCGGGTAGTTAAAAAAATGATTGTTGTAATAAATGCGGGTAAAGCGCTTGTGTTCAAGAAAGTCACCCTGCATTAAATCTTTCCACCATTTTTCAATTTTTTCTGAGCTGGTTATAAAATGATGAGGCCCAATGTCATAGCGACAGCCACGATATTCGGTGGTACGCGCAAGCCCACCAATCACATTGTCGCGCTCTAAAACGGTTGCTTCAAAATTACCGGTTTTAAGAAGTTCAATACCGGCAGTCAAGCCTGCCGGCCCAGCACCAATGATCAGTGCTTTATTTTTTTTACTACTCACCATACGTCCTTTTGTTTAGCAAATAATTGCAAACTCTCAAGATACGATAGTTTAAAAAGTTCTATTTTGCAACGGGCAATTTCATCCGCTCAACGTCGTAGACAAACTTTGGAATGTAGTGCATATGCGGCGAATTATTGTCAAATTTATACAGATCGTCAATATCAATTTTAAAGCCAATGTTGAATTCTTCTAAAAGTTCAGTTGTTGAAAAAAATTGCATATTACGCATCTCTTTATTTTCTTGTACTAAGTTAAGAGGAATGTTAACCATTTTTGAATGTTCATAACAAAGCCCCTTAAAAGCAGGATTAACATGACGAGACCAAGCAGCGTCAAGATAGTTTGGTGTTAGATAATCAAGTGTTAAAAGCTCAGTAATTACATCGCTCTTTCTAAAAATAGTCATGTCCATGGAATTAGGATAATTCCAATCGTACTCACCTTGGCCAAAAGCCCATGAAAAAATCCCCTTTTCTACTTCTTGTAATGGCGGATTAGGAAAGTCTGTATGAATTGACAGGGTGTAGCACTGGGTAATATTTTTACCAAGTCGCAAGTAAAAGCTATAGGCACCATGCTCTTCCATGGCACGCACACAATCTTGTAGATCAACTTCTTCGGTTACCACAATGTCATCAACGCCAAACATGAGATAAGAATCTTGGGATTCTTCTAATATTTTTTGTAAATGGGGTTTAATACTTGGCACAGCCTCACGTTGCTCAATAAATTGTATCGCTGGATACAGTTGCTCGAGCTCATGATAGGCACTGGCAAACGCAGGGCTACTGGTGCGATAAATAACATGCGTTTGATGAAGCCCTTTAACACGCTTTTCAATTGATTCTAAAAAAGCACGCAATTGTAATGGACGATCGTAAGAAAAAGCAATCAAAACAACATCACTATTTTTTTGCACAGAAGCTGCTCGCATGAGCTGGCGAATTTTTTCAAACTGATGAGCACTTTCTGCAGAACACAAAGAAATACCAGCAAAGATAAACATTACAAAAAGCTTCAAACGTCGCACTACCATCGCCGTCCCTTCTCTTTTTAATTTTTTTTGATTTTTTAATAACACGTGACTATCATTATCTTGTCAAGAAACAAAGAGAAATCAAGGAGAGAAAATTATGAAGAAACTACTAGCACTTATTGTTGCCGTTATTCTGAATAGCTCATGTCACGCACTTTCGCTACCCGACAACGTTACCCTTTCCCTAGACATAATACCTCAAGAAACTCTGCAAAAATTTATTTCGTGCACTAATCACTATTTTGAACGAGAACGCGCTATGGAATTTCCGGACGATATTGTAAGAGAATTAGCACAAGAAGAGATTGCAGAAAGCGAATTGGAGCTATGGCAGCTCTATGCACTAGCACATCATTTGGACTATGGCGTTACCGCACATATTTGCGCACGACAACATTTGAATAAAACGGAACACCTACCACTTGAACAGCGCTTACAAGCGCCCTTCAACCTACCATCAGATGTTTTGCGTAAGCATTATTTTTTAATGACCAAAGATGCTTCAGTCATGAAATATACGGACGAAAATGGAAAACCCGTCACCCTCAGCATGAATCTTTTTGAATACATTTATGGCCGCCGCCTTGAAATTAACAATTCAATTCTAGAACTTAATGGCTTTTTTTTGGACGATATTTCCGGCATTGAAGTTTGTTTGGACGATCCGGCCGCATTAGTTTTTGATTTTAGTGATAACCTTTTAAAAAAAATACCCGAAGGTATTTCATGCGCACAGCAAGTAACCAGCATCAACTTGTCTAATAACCAACTCACCGGCCTGCCTGAAGGTCTGTGCCAATTAAAAAAACTTGAAAAACTTGATATCAGAAACAATCACATCACTCACCTACCAAAAAATATTGGTAACTTAACAAACTTGTGGCGTCTTGATGCCGACAACAATGAAATCATTAGCCTACCCGACAGCATATGCGACTTAGAAAACGCACACTGGCTTTCATTTAGAAATAACAAACTCACCCAACTCCCAAATGATTTGTACAAGCTGGACAACCTTGAACGGCTGTGTGTAAGCGACAACAAGATTAGTCGCTTACCAGACAATATCAGCTGGACACAAAAGTTACGGGTTTTTGATGCACACAACAACCCACTTGAACAATTACCTAAAGATTATAAGCGCTTAACCAGAGTGCCGATGCTTAATCTTGAACCAACACCAGCACCAGAAGTAACTGGCAACAATAATTAACAACGGTTCTGCCGGCAAGCGCAGGCGCGCATAACCACAGGCAAGCGAGAGCCCCACAAAAAGACCGCCAAACCAGATAGTTATAAAAAATGGTTCGCGTGGCACACGACCAAGCAGGCACAATAAAGCGTAGCCAACAAAACCCAGCAGCATCAACGCAAACAAAAATATTTCGCTATAAATAACACCATAAATTTTTTTGTTATTAAGCTGCGGCTTAAGAAAACGCATAAGCAAGTCTGAAACGCTGCGCTTGTGCGAATAAGCTGGCAAAACGCCACCAGAATCTATCACCAGCAATTCTGAAGAATATAACGCAAAAGTTGTTTTGACCATATTGCGCACAGCATGGACAATGCTATGACATGGATTTTTGAGCATATAATTTTTCGCAATTTGTCCTGCCACAACAGATTCTTCAACATCCAACAACGGCCGACCGGCCTGAGCACGCTTGAGTTGCAAAGCGGCTGCATACTCGCTTTGAATAATCTCTTGCGCTTGCTGATAAGAACTATCGTGCTGCTCCATGCACAAGCGCGCGGCAACATGATTTAAAAAATGAACGCCCGAAAGCGTGTGAAAAAAAAGATACCCGGTAAGTGCGTAGTTACGCCAGAGCCAAGGCAACACAACAGCAAACCAGCTCAGAAATAAAACACACGCATCTCGCACTTTGTGTGCCAGCGGCGCACGTGACAAAAAGAAAAATAACACAATCGAAGCACATAACGTGAAATGACCAACAGGTCTAATCAGTGAGGCAAGGCCCAAAGCAAGGCCTGCACTCATCCCGAGTGCCCGGCGTCCTTCGACAAGCTCAGGATGACCGGGTTTTGGCGTCTTGTCGGTCGTAGCCCGTTCTCCCTGAGCCTGTCGAAGGGCGGGCGTAGACGGAAGATGGGTGTATCGAGGGACAAAAAACAATAAAAAAAGCGTAAAGAAAATAGCAAATAACGTCTCAGTCATAACCAAGCCAGAAAAAATCAGGTAGCCGGGGTGTACCGCCCCAACCAACGCAACCACACGCGCAACTAACATATTGCCAGGAAACAGTGTGAGCGATAAAAAAAAGAACAGAATGGGAAGCAAACTTGCAAGAACAATTTGCGCACGTAAAACAGCGTACAAGCTTTGACCAAAGAGTTTATAACATAAAGCTAAAAACAAAGAATACCCCGGCAAACGATAAAATTGCGGCGCACCATCAGCGTGCACAATACCCTGCCCATTGCTCAACGAAAGCGCTAACTCATGATAATGCCCAGCATCAAAAGCAAGCTGACAGGGGTTCTCTTGTAAAAATGTATTAAAAAAAATAAGACGAATAACTAAAGAAAGAATAAAAATAATCGTTAAAAAAAAACTATGTTGTTTAATGCTGTTCATGAGAAATGTGCGACGTTATAACACCAAAAAAATACAACCAATAATGCCACGCAAAAAGTATGATAAATGGCTCAATAGGCAAGCGCATGCGCGCATAACCCCCAGCCAAGGCAATTACTATAAAAAAGGCCATGAACGGCAGCACCCTGCCAGTGACACACACCATTGAAACGCGGCGCCGAAAAACTCCCGTGAGCACAAACAAAACAAAACCCAGTAGCATAAACAACATAGTTAAAATTTCTGTAAAAATTACTACGCGCAACCATAATTTGTCAGTCGCTGGAAGTACATAGCGCTTGATCATAGAAAGCAACGAACGGTCTGGCGCAAAGTAATCAAACTCTGGCCGGCCCGACTCAAGATACAAAAGCTCTGCTGAATATAATGAAAATTTAGTGCGAAACATATCAGTAAGCCATAACTTGAGCGAAGTCAACGGATACTGCTTAAAGTAGCTTATCGCTAACTTTTCCTGCATTTGGCAATGCTCATATTCGTTTGGTTTTCGGTGATATTCCTTTTTAAAAGCATGCTCTTTCTTGCGCACTTTTTTATGTACCACTTCGCGCGCACGCTCATATGAAATATGTTGCTCATGCGCAACCACACGCGCCGCAGAAAAATATAAAAAATGGCCTCCGGGCAGTGAGTGTAAAAAAAGATGGCCCACCAACATATAATTGCGTAACAGCCAAAATGAAACAGGCACAATCCAAGCAATCACAAACAAAAGACTCTTCGCACATTTTTCGCGCCAGTAATCATGCGATAAAAAAATCATGATTATAGAAAGAGGCAAAAGATAATGCCCCACCGGCCGCACCATTGAAGCAACACCTAAAAAAAAACCAGCCCATGCCAAGCGCTGAAACACGTGCTGGCGGCACTCAAAAAGTTTTTTGTCAGCACGCGTCATGGTGTACATATTTTCAACATCTTGGCCATACATCTTTTCGTAAAGCTCTAAAAAGGAGGCGCCGGTACACGCTGGACGCGGCAAAAACAATGAGCTCGCAATCTTGTTCATCCAATTTTTTTCAGGTGGCAACGAACCATTTTCAGGGCTCGAGCAAAAAAAGAGGTGATTGACTGGCAAAAAAAATAATACGAAAAGCAAAAAGAAAAAGAGAAATAATGTTTCGGTCATAAAAAAGCCGGCATACAAAACCAAGCCTAAATGCACCGCGCTATAAAGCGAAGCCACACGCGCTAGCAATAACATTTTGGGAAAAAGCGCAAGGCTGAGTAAAAAAATAAGCAGGGGCAAAAGACTCGCAATAAAAACCTGAAACCAAAGCGCCGTGGTTTTTTCTTGTCCAAAAAGAGCATAGTGCACTGCCAAAAAAACTGGGTAACCTGGAACGCGATAAAAAGCTGGCCTGCCATCTGCATTTGCAACACCCTTGCCCGCTACAATGCTGGTTGCCAACTGGTGGTACGTGGCAGAATCAGCTTGCCAAAAGCGATTCTCTTTGCTCAAATAACAACAAAAAACAAGAGCTCGTACAATAAACGAAAACAAAAAAAGAATCGTCAGAAATTTTTTTTCTTTTTTTAATATTCCTATCATTGGTCCTCCGTTGTTTTGTTATTACACTACCCCGCACTGTTCATGAACCTGCTGAGTTGTTGACGCACTCAATGTGCGCATTGTTTCCCACGCGAGAGCCGATGACAAAATAGTTAATAAATCTGAATAGTGCGGCTGCCAACCCAAAACATTTTTTATTTTTGTTGGATCAGCAAGTAAAACTTCAGCATCTCCCGGGCGGCGATCCAAAACCTGAATATTTGCTTTTTTATTACACAAAACTTCAGCGGCATCGATAACTTGCTTTACCGTGTAGCCAAGCCCGGTGCCCAGATTAAATACTTCTGATTGGGCGCCGCTCCTTAAATATTTTAGGGCCAGCACATGAGCTTGCGCAATGTCTGCCACGTGAATGTAGTCACGCAAGCAGGTACCGTCTGGTGTGTTGTAATCGTTACCAAAAACAGTAACTGGTTCATTATTTTGAATTGCTTGCAACAAACGCGGAATCAAATGCGTTTCTGGTTGATGATGCTCACCCAAATGCACGTCTGGCAAAGCCCCTGCAGCATTGAAGTAGCGTAATGAAACGTAGCGTAAGTCGTAAGCGGCGGCATAATCTTGCAACGCCCACTCAACCATGAGCTTGTTACGACCATAAGGACTTACCGGCATGGTTGGATGCAATTCGTCCATGGGCATGCGCACGGGGTTGCCGTACACAGCACAACTTGAAGAAAAAACAATTTTTTTAATATCATGCTCGAGCATAAGCCTGAGCAGCTTGAAAACATTGCCAACATTATTTTCATAAAAATCGGCAGGTCGAGTGACCGATTCACCAACTTCAATAAACGCAGCAAAATGCATAACCGCTTCAATTGCGTACGTTTTAAAGATATTGACAAGAGTTTTTTGATCACTAAAATCAGCCCTCACCACCGTAGCCCAAGAAGGGTCAAAGGTTTGGTGCTGTACATATGAATCTACAATAACAACGTGATAACCCTGTTGAGCCAAAAAATACGCTGTGTGAGAACCAATGTATCCCGCCCCACCAGTCAACAAAATTGACTTTTTCATTACGCACTCCTTAAACTCTTATCAGAATTAACAACAAAAAGAGCGTACTAGATTTTTTTATAAAGGCATAGGACCCATCATCGAAAAAAAAATATTCACCTTCTCCCTCCTCCTCTTTTTTACTTTTATGTCTGAGATCGTACTGCCTGCAGCAAATCCAGAACCAAAGGTTAGCCACGTTGACAACCATGAACTAGCTATGACGTTTATTGAAAAGCTTCTTGAAAATCATGATAAACTTAACCAACTCTACGAAGAAACTTTTTATCTTCCCCCGTTGCATTATGCCACTATTCAAGGCAAGCAAGATCTGGTAATACAACTTCTTGAACAAGGCGCCAATGCAAACCTACCTGATTCTTACGGCCGAACTCCTTTAATGTGGGCCGCCATGTACGCTGAGCATCATATCATCAATCTTCTTATTTTAGATTACCAAGCAGATATGTCGGCAGTTGATAAAATGGGTCTTAGTGCCTTACATTATGCAGCACATACCTTGTCCTTGATAAAGATTCATCAACGATGTGAAACTATTGGTTTATTGATATCATATGGAATTTTAGAAAAAATTTCGCAATCAACACCCCTCTTGCCCTTTTTAGAAAAAAATAGAGTTCCTCAAGAAATAATAGAGTTCATAAACAACCCTACGCTCCTCATACCCAAAAAGCCCCGCAAATCGAGCAGCTTTAAGAATCTCAAAAACCTCCTACCAAAGCCACCATTTGGTGGACATAAACGCTCTAAGAGTGGTGCTTTTATCGATGTCGAACCAAAATAGCTAAAACTCCCTCTTTGAATTTTTTAACGATTTGTAGTACTTTTTATACAAAGTAGGCCCATTAATACGCTTGAACAAGGAATGCTATGATTGCTCGTGTCCGTGGAACCGAAGATCTTTTAGATCTAACGCTGTACAACTTTATTGTCGGCAAAACACAGGAACATTTTGGTCGTCACAATTTTAACCAAATTAGCACGCCCATTCTTGAAAATACGCAGCTCTTTGTGCATTCGTTGGGAACAGGAACCGACGTCGTTTCAAAAGAAATGTATATTATTGACGGCGATCAAGACAACAGCATTTGCTTGCGACCAGAGGTAACGGCAGCCACTATTCGCGCCTGTTTTGAAAACCGCATTGACCGCTTTCCCTGGAAAGTGTTTAACATTGGGCCCATGTTCCGACGCGAGCGCCCACAAAAAGGTCGCCTGCGTCAATTCCATCAAATTAGCATTGAAGTTATTGGCACCAGCGCAATTGGCCAAGATGCGCAGTTTATAAAAATGCTCGATACCCTCTTTAGTAATGTTTTCAAATTAGAAAACTATGCGCTCAAGATTAACTTTCTTGGTTGCGCAAGTGACCGTGCAACGCACAAAGAAAAACTAATCGTTTTTTTGAACAGCCTGATCGACCAGATTTGCCCAACCTGTATTGAGCGCAAAGATAAAAATACGCTGAGAGTTTTTGATTGCAAAAACGAAACATGCAAAAACTTGTACACAAAAGCGCCACGCTTAACCGATTGCTTATGCAGCACCTGCGATCAAGAATGGCAAACGCTACAAACATTGCTCCAATTTACCAGCGTTAATTATATTATCGACACCAATTTGGTACGCGGTTTAGATTATTATAACCGCACCGTCTTTGAATTCTTTTCTAAAGACCTGGGCGCGCAAGATACCTTTTGCGGTGGGGGGCGCTACAGCCTGGGCCGAGAAGTTGGCGCAAAAGAAGATTATGAATCAATTGGCGCTGCAATGGGCATTGAGCGCCTGCTCTTGCTTCTTGAGCCATTACAACACCAACTCGCACTTACTCAACCACCGGTTCTGCATGTTATTTTGCCGTTGGCAAATGAGCAAGATGCACTCGCACTGTTGCTCGCAAATACGCTCCAACAAAATAAATTGGCTACTGACATTATTTTTGAAAAAGCCTCAATGACCAACATGCTCAAAAAAGCAAATCGTACGGGCGCTAAATATGTATTGGTATTGGGAGAACAAGAACAACAAGATGGCACTGTCACCATAAAAAACATGATGACAGGCCAAACTGAAACCGTTAAACAAGCCGAAGCTGTCAATTTTTTAAAATAAAAAAATTTATTTCTTACTTTGTTTGAGATAACTTTGAATGTAAAGAATCTTTTTGAGCTGGTTGTCAAAACCAAAGCAATAACGCGAGAAACTCACATTAAGATCACGCGTAATGTCTTTGACGTATTTTTTAACAAATTTTATCTTTTTTTCAATCAGCTCTAAAACGTTATCTGAATCTGATTTTTCAACGATGACTTTTGAGTTGGCATCATCAGACAAGAAATACAAAAGTTGAGAAGCTTCGTGCTCAATCTCTTGAATCAACATATCAAGGCTTGCGGTATACTGCGCAATACTTTGCTCAGAACGTTCATACTCTTCTTGATCAACTTTAACCGTGCCAGCTTTAATGAGTTCGTTAACTTTAGTTTTGATCAATTCACTTTTTTCTAAAGCTAGATTCTTTTTTTCAATCACTTCTTCATGCAAACCATGCAGCGCCGTAAGCGCTTCAATAATTTTTACACGAAGTGGCTCTGCAAGAGCACTTTCCATAGTCAAAAGCTTCTTGCCTTCTTGTTCTAAACGAGCCAAAAAAGCTTCGCGTTCTGCTTTTTTTTCTTCATCTGTTTTGGGGTTCTTATCATGGTCAGCATTCTGGTCCAGAAGATTAGTACCCTGCTCAAGATTCTTTTTTTCAGTATCAATCATGATATCGTCCAATTGTCCAAAAAATTAACAAAAAATATCTCCCAATTTGCAACACAAACTAGTCTAACTTTTCAATCAAAAAATAGCAAAGGCCATAACACATTAAATTAAGGCATTTTTAGCCAAAAAATCGATTCCTTGATTTTATCAAAAGATTTCAGTCATACTAACTGTAAATTCAAAAAACAGGAGCAAATATGGTTAGTTTACTTGACTAGATCAACAAAATTACTCAGAAAAAACCTTTACTTGAAACGTTTAACTAAAAAAAAAGATTTACTCCAAACTGTCACAAAAACAATTACATCAAAAGAGCCAAACAGCCTGTTAAACTAAGGTTTTTTAGACAATAACGCAACACTTACCCACAAAGGTGTTAGTAAGTACCCTCCACGCATGCTCATATGTTCGTACTGAACCCATTAAGAACACATTGTTCCAATTTAGGACAAGGCCAAAAAGAGCGTCTCAATGATCATTTAGCGCAAGTTAACATAATATACAAAGTTGCGACGCAAATTTTTGCGATCTTTAATTGTGCGAAAAGAGTCAAAAAAGCAACTTTCTAAAAGAAAAAAATGTTTTTCTTGGCAAGAAGAATTTATCTTCTTGCCAACCTTGACGCACAGCCGCACCTTGCTACACTTTTACTAGGGTCGTTCAGCATTTTCTTGCATTGCATAGCAATAAAAATTTGTTAGGGATAAAAACCATGAATCTACGCTTTTTACTATTTTCATTAGTTTTATTAGCACAAGTACCACTTTTTGCGGCGTTAACTACTGAATCTGAATCTCAACAATCAGTTGATGCGTGGCTAGAAAAAGCAAAAGCAAAGATTTCTAAACAAGTTTTGCCCAACGGCCTTACGGCAATCCACTACCCACTGCCCAACAGCAACAAGGTTTATGTCAGCGTTACCTACAATGCCGGCGCAAAAAATGAGTTACCAACCGAGCATGGCTTGGCACACATGGTTGAGCATATGATTTTTAAAGGCACTGAAAAAATGTCTGAACGAGACTTAGATGCCATTGCCGAAAAATTTTGCATCGGTGGTGTTGGGACTGGCTTTAACGCTGGAACTTATTATGATATCACTAACTATTACTTTAAGACGGACAAAAACAACTGGCCCGTTTTTGTTGACTTGCTTGCTGATTGCATGGCAAACGCTTGTTTTAAAGAACACCATTTTGCTTCAGAAGTAAAAGCTGTTGCCCAAGAAATAAAAATGCGTAATGCTCGCCCTTCTACGTATGTTTTTGATATTTTGGGGCAAGAGCTTTTGCCGCCAAATCATCCGTACAACCACTCACTTGGCGGTGATTTAAAAACATTACTTAATGCAAACGCACAGGACCTAACAAAGTTTTATCAACGCCACTACGCGCCAGCCAATGCCCTGGTTACTATTGTAGGCGATTGCAAGGCAGATGAAGCTTTTGCACACATTCAAGCCGCTTTTGGTGCAATTGAAAACCCACATTTCAAACAAGAGGCTCCTGCCATCAACCCTGTCCAAACCGACTTTGTTCAAAAAAGCACAACTATCTATAAACCAATTCCCAACCCATTAGTCCGCTACTGTTGGATTATCCCGGGTGATTTATATAAAAACGAAATAGCAGCTCATGCACTCAGCTACGCCCTTTCACTGCGTTTTGAAAAAAAAATAAAAGATCAAAAAGATCTTGTTTATTCAATTGACACAAGCCCAATAACATTTAATGAAGTTGGCTATTTTATGATCAGCTTCGAGCCCAAAGAAAATGCCAATGGCCTGCAAACTAAACGTTGCAAAGAGGCAATTGAACACGAGCTACACAAAATTATGACCAAAGGGATTACCCAAGAAGAACTTGCGTGCTTTAAAAAAATTTCGATAACATCGGCACTTAAAGCTTTTGATAGTGCTCAAAGTGTAGCAAACCTGTTTGAACACAATTTTTTTAAGTGCCGTAATGAGTTTGAAGTTTTTAATGACATTGCCGCTATCGAAAATTTGACACAAGACGCCATCAAAGAGTTTTGTACAAACCATTTGCAAACGTATCGTATGCATACCTTTAGCGTTATGCCACTTCTTGAGGAACAAAAAGAAACCTGGCAAGCTTTGCAAACTGCTTTGGATACGTATGAACAAGCTTCACTGGCGCACAAAATACGCGACAGCGAAGTTGAACAACCCCGCCTTTCAGACCAATTGCCAGAACCCAAACTGTTAACGTTAACGTACGAACATCCCGACAAAAAAATTACCCTTTCAAACGGCCTGGACGTTTATATAAAATATCGCGATACCAGCCCATTTGTTTATGCAAGCCTAAGTTTTAAAAATAGTGAGGAGCTTGCAATTGCACTGCAATACAACAATCAGATGAACGCTGCGCAATTTGCAGTAAATCTACTCAGTGAAGGAAGCCAAGGGTACTCAAAACAAGACCACCAAGCGTTCTTTGATTTGCTAGGAGCATCATGGAATATGAGTTATGGTCGCGGTTCTTTTTCATGCCTACCGGAAGATTTAATAGCGGTAGCCAACCGTTTTGTGCATATTTTAACTCAGCCAACCTATCCAGAAAATATCTTTACTCAAGAGCAAGCAAGCGCCATTGACCGGATTAAACAAGCACAAGAAAGCAGCTTTTATCTAGCACAAAGCACCTTGCAACAGCACTTGTTCCAAGAGTATCCATGGATAAAAACTGATGAGCAAACCATGCAAGAACTGGCAGGTATTCAGCGTGATGATCTATTTGCTTTGCATAAACGCTTTGTAAACCCAACGCTTATGTTTTTAACCGTTGTTGGTAATTTTGACAACGCAACAATTATTGAACAACTGGAACAAGCCTTTAGTTCTTGGCAACCAATTCAAACGATTGATGTAACAGCAGAAACCCCAAGCGTGCCAGATATCAACAACCCACCAGCAACGTCGCTTCATAAATTTTTACCAAAAGAACAAGTTGCCCTGGTTGCCGGACGCATTACCACTACATTTGATACCGACGACCGTTTTTGCCTAAAATTACTCGAACTTTATTTAAATAAATGTCTTTATGAAATTCGCGAAAGAACAGGGATTTTTTATTCTTGCAGTGGATCGTTAAGTTCAACTTCATACCTAACCAAAGGTAACAGCTGCATTGGTACCCTTGTTTCAATCGATAATGTTGAATTAGCACAAGAAGCAATCAAAAATGTTTTACAAACAATTTCTACCAACGGCATCGACGAAAAAAATCTTGCAGTTGCAAAACAAAATTATCAAGTTACTCTAGCTAAAGGCTTCTCTACTAACGTTTCGTTAGCCGAAAGCTATGCGTCGCTGATACAAATAAACATGCCGTGGACACATTATGACGATTGCATTGAACGCGTACACCGTCTTTCATGTGATGACGTTAATCGCGTTGCAAAGGAATACTTAGATCCGGCAACTTGGAGTTTTATTACCGTAGGAAGGATTTACAACAATGCTCGTGCCTAAAAACTTTCCCGTAACGTGCCACACCAACAACGTAGGCCCTGGCTCAACCTTTGTTGCCATTAACGGCAAAACTACCAACGGTAATACTTTTATTGAGCAAGCGCTTGAGCAAGGTGCCACCGCCCTAGTGGTTGAACATCCATTTAAAGCCTGCGAATTTTTAACTAAGCATCACAATACAACTATTACCATTTCTATGGTTCCCAACGCGCGCAAAGCGCTGGCAACGATGAGCAGTAATGCGCTTGGCAACCCTGCTTCTCAGCTAAAAATTATTGGCGTTACTGGCACCAAAGGTAAAACAACAACAACGTATCTGATTGAACACATGCTGCGCACCAGCGGCTACAAAACCGCCATGCTTTCCGGCGTTGTTAACAAAATTTTAGATCGCGAAGAGCCAAGCACACTGACCACACCAGAAAGCGATTACCTGCATATGTTTTTTGCCGAATGCGTAAAACAAGGTGTTGACTATGTGGTTATGGAAGTTTCTTCTCACGCGCTCAGCCTGTTCCGCACACACGGCATTACGTTTGAAGCAGCAGCATTTACCAACTTAGCAATTGAGCACATGGATTTTCACCAAACGCTTGAAGATTATTTTGCAGCAAAAATGATGCTCTTTGAGCAGATAAAACCAAACGGCACTATTGTTATTAACGCCGATAATGAGTGGGGCATAAAAGCCCTTGAACAACTCGCTGGTAAAAATCCTGTTACAAGCTCACTACAAAACGTCACTATTGCGAACAACAACCTTGATGGGCTTGCAGTTACGCTTGATGGAATCACGCTGGCAACAACCATGCTTTTTGGCACGTTTAACGCACAAAATATTTGCCAAGCGTACACGCTGTGCAAACAGTTGGGCGTCAACACGCAAACCATGCAACGAGCACTAGCAAGCTTTCCTGGCGTACCAGGCAGACTGCAAGGACATAAACTTGCCAACGGCGCTTACGCGTTTGTTGATTATGCACATAACGGTTCGTCATTTGAAGCAGTGCTGAGCACGCTACGCCCACTCACCAAGCATTTGATTGTGGTGTTTGGCTGTGGCGGCAACCGCGACAAAACGCGCCGCACACTGCTGGGCCAACGCGCAGCTGAGTATGCCGACAGCATAATTTTGACTGACGATAACCCTCGCTTTGAAAAAAGCGAAGCAATTATTAACGATATTGTACAAGCAATTCCTGTTGAAAAACGTGATCGCGTTGTGTGTGAGCCAAACAGACACTTAGCACTGGCCCGTGCAGCCGCTCAAGCAACACCAGAAAGCATTATTGCTATTTTGGGCAAGGGGCATGAAACTTCATATATCGTTGAAGGAACAAATTATTCCTTCAACGATTTTAAAGAAATCCAGCAATTCTAAAAATGCTAACTTGTTGAATCGTAAAAAAGCTGGCCAGCCAAGTTAACGGTAGCACCGCTCAAAACGTAGGCATCCAAATCGAAACTTGAACCAAGAGATGAATTACCAAGCGTAAGACCATTGGTCAGTGCTTGACTAGCTGATTCTGTGGTATAAGCAACATCAAAAACTAATATTTCATTTGGTGAAGATGCTACTCCTGCCAAAAGTTTTTTACCGTCAGCAGAAAAACGAAGATCTGTTACGTTCACAAGACCAACATTGTACGTGTAAACCGACGTCAGTGATGTACCATTAAATTCAAAAATTCTGATATTGTTGACACCTCCACCTTGAGCCCCTCCAACAGCAACATAACGACCATCTGGAGACCAATCTACCGCGTAGTAAAGGGTGGTATTAAACGAATTAGATGCACTAGCAATCAAATTTTGTGTAAAACCGTTAAAAGAATACACCATTAATGCAGGATCTGAACCAGCCGAGCTATTATAGGTTGTTATAGCAAAAAATAACCCATCAGAACGCCAAGCAACCTGACTAGATATTGCAAATGCAGCAGAAAAAGTTACGGAATGACTACTTTGCTGCGTAAGAGATGTCCCATCAAACAAGTAAGTCTTGCTTGTTGTTGTTGGCGAAAAGCTACCGTAATAAAGAGCTAAATATCTACCATTTGGACTCCACATAAGGGCTCTTCCTGCACTAAAGTTCCCTGCTCCTGGGGCCACTGTTGCAATTGCTGTAAGACTATAACCACTAAACGAATAAACCGTCAAAGAACCAGTATTCATACCAGCAAGATAGTTACCACAAGGACTCCACGCTACTATGAATTGTCCACCAACCGAAGCAATTGGAGTCAAGCTTGCACCATCAAACCTGAAAACAGTTATGCCCGTGGCCCCAATAACACCAACAGCAATAAACCGACCAGTTGGATCCCAGTCAACTGAGTAAACACCGGTACCACCCAGAACATAAGAAGCAACTAATTCTAATCCAGTAGCAGTAACTTTCAAAACACGAAAATTTGCATTAAGATAAGAAATAGTTGCAACATAACGAGCATTTGGGCTAAAAACACATTCAGCAAAACTTGATCCACTCGTAAGCAAAGAACTTGTCTCTGTTAAACTCAAAAATTTCGTTGTAGGTTTTGTCTCGATATCAATTTTATTGTCTAACCACAAGCGACCCTTGGTCAACCGCATGCCGGTAAATGTTGTTTGCAATGTGGTTCCGGAACCTTTGAGATAGATCCCCGAAGATTTGTCGTTCAGTTGCAATAAATCTTTATCGGTGGTGCTTGGATAGTAGTACAACGTAGTGCCAGGGTCGAAAGTCAACAGTGATTTTGGCGCAACATAACTTTGCATAACTGATTGATAAATAAATTGTGAAGTTCCGGTAAAGCGCACGTCATTAAAACAGAACATGCGCCCCGTTCTAAAAGCAAAATCATCTGCCAACGCCAGCTCAACATTATCAAGTGTCACATGCCCCTTTTGGTCAAAACAACGAATGATGGGAATATTGGAGCTGTTGCGCGTTGTTTGAATAGTCATATTTTTGAGCGTCAACGAAACATCTGAAGCAAGCAACAATTGTGCGTGCGCACCCAGCGTTAACGTATGGCCATGACCATCAATAATTGTGTTGTCAATAAATTCTACAATCGTATCAGTTGGCAGACTCAATGAACCCCCAAGATGTATTGTGTTGCCACGCCCGTAAATTTTACCACTGCTTGACCAGGTCAATTTTGAATCAAGATACAAATCTCCACGCAGATCTAACGAGCCTGTGGTACGCAAATCTATTGAACCAGAAACGGTATAAAACGTGTCTAGCGCTGCCGACTGGCCGGCTAAAATAGTAAAACCGTTATTTAACCGCACATAACCTTTTGCCGTGTTAAAGTTACGAAATACATAATGCTTGTCTTGATACACAATGCTTGCAGTACCATTCAAACTTGTTGCTTGCGCGAGCTCTGGACACAACGCAAGTAACACTAATAATTTTACAACTTGCTTCATTACTACTCCCTTCTTTTACTTCTCACTCTTTTTTATAAATTTTTTTTATTTCCTAGCTTGTTGAATCGTAAAACAACTGGCCCGCCAAGTTAACGGTGGCACCGCTCAAAACGTAGGCATCCAAATCGAATGAAGAGCCGGAAGCTGAGTTACCCAACGTAAGCCCGTTAGTAAGAGCTTGTGTTGTCGTGTCAAAGCGATAAGACACTGAATAAACTTCAATTTGTGCATGGCCACCGGCAGGACCTTGACCACAAAGCGCTAGATATTTGCCATCTTTTGACCAACTTGTGTCTGCATGTCCATTGGAATTACTACCATAATTGGAACTCGTTACCAGCGTTAAAGAAGAACCATTAAACTGAAAAATTTGAAACTCATTACTATTAGTCGGTGCTCTACCGCTCAGAGAGATGTATCTGCCGGTTGAATCCCACTGCACACTGTTAGGTCCAATTTGTAATCCATAATCTTTACTATCAACAAGCGTGCACGTTGTTCCATTAAAACTATAAACTTGCAGTTCATTGCCATTAGTTGGAGAATTGCCCCCGACTGCCAAAAAATTACCATCCGGACTAAATTTCACTGCTAGAACAGAACTTGACCCATACGTAACACTGGTAACTAATGTTAATGATGATCCATTGAATGAATAAACTTTAAATGTGCCATCACCTACACCAACAGCAACAAGGGCACTATTAATTGGATGCCATGAGAAACTAAACGGTGGACTCGATGGTCCAGCTATATTAAGACCGGTAACAAACGTAAGACTTGCAGCGAGAGGAGTCCCACTAAAACGATACACTTGCAATCCATCACCAGTCGGCACCGGTGTTGGATTATAGGTACCAACAATAATATATTGCTGATCAAAAGACCATGCTAACCCAAACGCATTACCAATATCAACCACCGAGCTTAATGAAACAGCAGCAAGTAACGTCAAACTTGTCCCATTAAAACTATAAACCTTAACGTTATTAGGATAACCACCAACTACCGCAAGATACTGACCGTCGATGCTCCATCGCGTGCAAAAAGCTTTGTTTTCAGTACCTCCAAAATTAGCGGTTGCTACCGAAGTAAGAGCTGCCCCGTCAAAGCGATAAACCTGTACCGAAGTAGCTCCGCCCCCTTCTCCAACTACCGCCACAAAGCGACCATTCGGAGAAAAATCGATTGAATAGGCACCAGTTGCCCCGTAACTTGCTGTGTCCACTTGGGTAATACTCGTTAATGTTGTTGCCGCGCGGGTACTCACCGTAACTTTATTGTCAAACCACAACCGACCTTTGCTCAAACGCATACCGGTATGCGTTGTTTGGAGCGTTGTTGCAGCACCTTTAAAATAAACTCCTGCTGACTTGTCTTGCAGCTGTAATAAACTTTTTGCTGTTGTGCTTGGATAATAATACAATGTAGTACCAGGATCGAAGGTCAAAAGTGACTGTGAAGCAACATAGCTTTGCATCACCGATTGATATATAAAACACGAAGTGCCAGTCACAATAACATCGTTATTAAAGAACATGCGACCATTACGAAATGGAAAGTCATCTGCCAATGCCAACTCAACATCGTCCAACGTCACATGACCTTTTTGATCAAAACAGCGAATGATAGGAATGTTTGAACTATTGCGCGTTGTTTGAATGGTCATATTTTTGAGCGTCAACGAAACGTCTGAAGCAAGCAACAACTGCGCATGCGCCCCAAGCGTTAACGTGTGCCCATCACCATCAACAATGGTATCATCAATAAATTGTAAAACCGTGTCCGTTGGCAAACTCAATGAACCCCCAAGATGTATTGTATTGCCACGTCCATAAATTTTGCCGCTGCTTGACCACGTCACATGTGCATCTAAAAATAGATCGCTGCGCAAATCAAGCGAACCGGTGGTGCGCAAATCAATAGCACCAGAAACTGTTACAAAGGTATCTAAACCTGCCGACTGGCCAGCCAAAATGGTAAAGCCGTTGTTTAAACGTACATAGCCAGTTGCCGTATTAAAATTACGAAAAACATAATGCTTGTCTTGATACACAATGCTTGCGGTACCATTCAAACTTGTTGCACGCGCCAGCACTGGGCAGAACGCAAGCACCAATAATAATTTTAGAACGCGCTTCATTACTACTCCCTTTTTCTGCTTTCTACTTCTCTTTTTTTATTCTCTAAATTTTTTTCTAACTTGTTGAGTCGTACATCAGCTGTCCTGCCAAATTAATGGTGGCATCACTCAGAACGTAGGTATCCAAATCAAACGAAGAACCAGCAGTTGAATTGCCAAGCACAAGACCGTTTGTCAATGCTTGTGTAGTTGTGTCAAAACGATACGAAACGGTCCAGACTTCTATCTCGTCGTGGCCACCGTCAGGGCCCTCACCGCCAATAGCTATATACTTTCCATCAGAGCTCCATGCAACACCGTTGATTGACGTTCCAAAATTATAACTGGCAAGTTCAGTTAAAGTTCCTGGCCGCGTAAACTGATAAAGTTTAAGCTCACTACCATTGGTCGGAGTTGTTCCTCCACCAACCAAATATTGCCCATCAGGGCTCCAACGGGCCTCAAGAAAACTATCATTATTGCCGCTATAAATAATGCTTGCAACGAGAGAAAAGGAACCCCCAGGATTAACAGAAAGTATGTTCAATCGTGAATCACCACCACCAATTTGATTGATCGTTTCAGAAACATACAAACCATCTTGAGTAAATTCTGCAGAACGACCAGATTGTCCAGCGTTAGTCGCTTGAATCAATGTTAATATTGATCCGTTAAAACTATAAGTACGCGTTTCAGTACTTGGCCCAGCACTCCCGCTAGAACAAAAAAAACGCGCACTTGGATGCCACGAAAGACCTCTAACATTACCTTGCCCAATTCCATTCCCATCAATAAATGTTAATTTTTGACCATCAAATCTATAGATTTGCAACTGTTCAATTGTTGCGTCATCAGTAGATCCAAACAAAACATATTCTCCTGAAGGGCTCCACGCAATTCCTTTAACATTATCCGTTGCAGTAAGATCAGTTGCAGCAATGGTAGTAAGCGTTGTACCATTAAAACTGTAAATTCTCACATCGTTAGTTGCATCACCAACTGCACCTACAAATCTTCCACTTGGATGCCAGCGCACACGCCACACTTCAGCACCACCGCCAGTCCAATTATCACCGGTAACGTACGTCAGCGTTGAGCCGTTGAAACGGTAAACTTGAAATTCCATACCATTTGTTGGTCCAAAACCACCCACCGCTAAATACCTACCATCGGGGCTCCAATCTACCGATTGTACCCGCGTACCATAACTTGCCGTGGTGAGTTGCACAAGGCCATTGGCAACCGTATTTGCCCGTGTAGTCAATGTTACTTTGTTATCCAACCAGAAGCGGCCCTTGCTCAAACGCATCCCGGTATGCGTTGTTTGCAACGTTGTTGCAGAACCGTTCAAATAAATACCTGCCGATTTGTCTTGCAGCTGAATCAAGTCTTTATCTGTTGAACTTGGGTAGTAATAAAGCGTAGTACCAGGATCGAACGTTAACAGCGATTGTGGCATCACATAACTTTGCATCCACGATTGATAAATAAAACATGAAGTACCGGTCATTACAACATCATTACCAAAAAACATACGACCAGTTCGAAACGGAAAGTCATCTGCCAAAGCCAACTCAACATTGTCCAACGTCACATGCCCTGTTTGGTCAAAGCAGCGAATAATAGGGATGTGTGCACTGTTGCGCGTTGTTTGAATGGTCATATTTTTGAGCGTCAACGAAACATCTGAAGCAAGCAACAATTGTGCATGCGCACCCAGCGTTAAGGTGTTGCCATGACCGTCAATAACGGTATCGTCAATAAATTGTACAATCGTATCAGTTGGCAAGCTCAAAGAACCGCCAAGGTGTATTGCATTGCCACGCCCATAAATTTTGCCGCTACTGGACCACGTTGCATGAGCGTCTAAAAATAAATCACCACGCAAATCGAGCGAACCGGTGGTGCGCAAATCAATGGCACCCGAAACGGTTACAAAGGTATCTAAACCGGCAGACTGACCCGCCAAAATAGTAAAACCGTTATTTAAACGCACATAGCCTTTTGCCGTATTAAAATTACGAAAGACATAATGTTTGTCTTGGTACACAATGCTTGCCGTGCCGTTTAAACTTGTTGCCTGAATGAATGTTGGGCACAGCACTAGCACCGCTAATAATTTTATAAGTCGCTTCATTACTACTCCCTTTTTCTACCTTCTACTTTCTCTTTTTTTATTCTCTAAATTTTTTTCTAACTTGTTGAGTCGTAAAACAACTGCCCAGCCAAGTTGACGGTTGCATCACTCAGCACATACGTATCTAAATCAAACGAAGAGCCAGCAGTTGAACTGCCAAGCACAAGACCGTTTGTCAATGCTTGTGTAGTTGTGTCAAAACGATACGAAATGGTCCATACTTCAATTTCGTCATGCCCTCCGTCAGGCCCTTCACCGCCAATAGCTACATATTTTCCATCAGAGCTCCATGCAACACCATTAATTGCGGTTCCATAGTTGTAACTCGCAACTTCTGTTAATGTTGCTGGCCGCGTAAACTGATAAAGTTTAAGCTCGCTGCCATTACTTGGCGAGTTTCCACCACCAACCAAATACTGTCCATCAGGACTCCAACGAACTTCAAGAAAATTATCATTGCCACCGCTGTAAACAATATGCTCCACAACACTAAATGAGGCTCCAGTAAATGAACACATAGTCAACCTTGAATCTCCACCACCTATTGTGTTCATTGCTATCGCAAAATAAAGCCCATCCTGACTAAATTCAGCAGAACGACCTGATTGCCCGGCATTTGAAGCTTGAACAACAGAAATAGACGTTCCATTAAAACTATACACACGCGTTTCAATACTCAGCGCTCCCGCATTGCCCGCAACACAAAAAAACTTGCCACTGGGATGCCACGAAAGACCGCGAGCTGAAGCTGAAGTCACATTCATATCCGCACTATCAACAAATGTTAACGAGTTACCATCAAATCGATAAACTCGAATTTCGTCAGACGCATTCTCGTTATCAATACCAAACAAAATAAATTCTCCTGATGGGCTCCAAGCAAGACCACGAACATCGCCAGTTGTAATATTTATTGCATCAAGCGTTATTAACGTTGAGCCATCAAAGCTATAAATTCTCACGTCATTGGTTGCATCACCAACAGCAGCCACAAAACGACCATTTGGGTGCCAACGAACACGCCACACTTCAGCACCCCCACCAGTCCAATTATCACCAGTAACGTACGTCAGCGTTGAACCGTTAAAGCGATAGACCTGAAATTCGAAAGTATTGGTTGGCCCAGTACCACCAACGGCCAAATATCTACCATCTGGACTCCAATCTACCGAACGCACACGCGTGCCATAACTTGCCGTAGTGAGTTGCACAAATCCATTAGCAACCGTATTTGCCCGTGTAGTCAATGTTACTTTGTTATCCAACCACAATCTACCTTTACTCAAACGCATGCCAGTATGCGTTGTTTGAAGCGTTGTTGCAGCACCTTTAAAATAAACTCCTGCTGACTTGTCTTGCAGCTGAACCAAATCTTTGTCCGTCGAGCTTGGGTAGTAATACAGCGTAGTGCCTGGATCGAACGTTAAAAGCGAATGTGGCACAACATAACTTTGCATAACCGATTGATAAACAAAACATGAAGTGCCGGTCACCACCACATCGTTTTCAAAAAACATACGGCCAGTTCGAAACGGAAAGTCATCTGCCAAAGCCAACTCAACATTGTCCAACGTTACATGCCCTGTTTGGTCAAAGCAGCGAATAATAGGAATATGTACGCTGTTGCGCGTTGTTTTGAGCGTCATATTTTTGAGCGTCAACGAAACATCTGAAGCAAGCAACAATTGTGCATGCGCACCAAGCGTTAACGTATGGCCATGGCCGTCAATAACGGTATCATCAATAAATTGTACAATCGTATCGGTTGGCAAACTCAAAGAGCCACTAAGATGTATGGCATTGCCACGGCCATAAATTTTGCCGCTACTGGACCACGTTACATGAGCGTCTAAAAATAAATCACCACGCAAATCGAGCGAACCAGTGGTGCGCAAATCTATAGCACCAGAAACGGTTACAAACGTGTCCAGCCCTGCAGACTGGCCAGCCAAAATAGTAAAACCATTGTTCAAACGCACATAGCCTTTTGCCGTGTCAAAATTACGAAAAACATAATGCTTGTCTTGGTACACAATGCTTGCCGTACCATTCAAACTTGTTGCACCTGCGAGCGTTGGGCACAGCGCAAGCACCGCTAATAATTTTACAAAACGGTTCATTACTACTCCTTTTTTCTACTTTCTACTTTCTCTTTTTTTATTTTCTAAATTTTTTTTAACTTGTTGAGTCGTAAAACAACTGCCCAGCCAAGTTGAGGGTTGCACCACTCAAAACGTAGGTATCCAAATCAAACGAAGCGCCAGCAGTTGAGTTGCCAAGCGTAAGACCGTTGGTGAGTGCTTGGGTTGATGTGTCGAAGCGATACGAGACCGTCCACACTTCAAGCTCATCGTGCCCACCACCAGCACCGTTACCACCAATCGCTATATACTTGCCATCACGGCTCCACGCAACACCGTTGATTGCAGTCCCATAGTTGTAGCTTGCAACTTGGGCAATGGTGCTTGGCCGAACAAACTGGTAAAGCTTCAGCTCATTACCATCATCGGGACCCGTCCCTCCACCAACCAAATAGTTGCCATCGGGACTCCATCGTATTTCAAAAGTCGATTGGTCTGCAGAAGAGTTATACGTCGTTGTGTCAACATCCTGAAAACTCCCACCAGGGTTAATTTCTTGTATTTTAAAGCGACTCGTCGTATGCCCCGCGTTACTTAAGGCAGTAGCAAAAAACAATCCATCCGGAGTAAATTCTAACGAACGACCATCTGCACCAAGCCCACTATCTTGAATAAGCGTAAGCGTACTGCCATCAAAAAGATACGTCCTCGTTTCTTGTAAATTATTTGCCGTACCACACAAGCCAAGGTACATACCATCAGGATGCCACCCCAAACCAGTCCCTCGTGCAAACGAAGCACCTAAATCAATACCATAAATAAAAGTCAGGCTTGCACCATCAAAATGGTAGAGTTGTAGCTCTGTCGATGGCAAATCATCATCAATCCCACATACCAGATAATGACCCGTTGGATGCCAAGCAAGCCCCTTCACTTCACCGGCTGACGTGAGATCAGTCACATCAAGCGTTATTAAGGTTGTTCCATCAAAACTGTAAACCCTGACATCGTTGGTTGCATCACCAACAGCTGCCACAAAGCGACCGCTTGGGTGCCAACGCACGCGCCACACTTCTGCACCACCACCAGTCCAATTATCACCGGTAACATACGTCAGCGTCGAGCCATTGAAACGGTAAATTTGAAATTCCATACCATTTGTTGGGCCTGTACCACCAACGGCCAAATACCTACCATCTGGGCTCCAATCTACCGAACGCACACGCGTGCCATAACTTGCCGTAGTGAGTTGCACAAATCCATTCGCAACGGTGCTTGCTCGTGTACTGACCGTTACTTTGTTATCCAACCAGAAGCGACCCTTACTCAAGCGCATGCCGGTATGCGTTGTTTGCAACGTCGTTGAACTGCCGTTCAAATAAATTCCTGCCGATTTGTCTTGCTGCTGAATCAAACTTTTTGTTGTTGAACTTGGGTAGTAATACAGCGTAGTGCCTGGATCGAAGGTCAAAAGCGAATGTGGCAGAACATAACTTTGCATGACCGATTGATATACAAAACATGAAGTGCCGGTCACCACCACATCGTTTTCAAAAAACATACGACCAGTTCGAAACGGAAAGTCATCTGCCAAAGCCAACTCAACATTGTCCAACGTCACATGACCTTTTTGATCAAAGCAGCGAATAATAGGAATATGAGAACTGTTGCGCGTTGTTTTGAGCGTCATATTTTTAAGCGTTAATGAAACGTCTGAAGCAAGCAAGAGCTGCGCATGCGCCCCAAGCGTTAACGTGTGCCCATGGCCGTTAATAACGGTATCGTCAATAAATTGTACAATCGTATCGGTTGGCAAACTCAAAGAGCCACTAAGATGTATGGCATTGCCACGGCCATAAATTTTGCCGCTACTGGACCACGTTGCATGAGCGTCTAAAAATAAATCACCACGCAAATCCAACGAACCAGTAGTACGCAAATCGATAGCGCCAGAAACGGTTACAAACGTATCAAGCCCTGCAGACTGGCCAGCCAAAATAGTAAAGCCATTGTTCAAACGTACAAATCCTTTTGCCGTATCAAAATTACGAAAAACGTAATGCTTGTCTTGATAAACAGGAGTCACCGTACCGTTTAAACTTGTTGCTTGAACAAGCCAGGAACAGCTTAATAAAACCAACAAAAAAAAGATAAAAAGCAGTACTTTCTTACTCATCTCTCTCCTTTATTTTTAAAAAACTTAGCAAAAGTATGCTTGTAGCTTGTATAAAAAATCAAACAATCAGAAATTTTTGTAGCTGATAGTCCCACGAAACCAAAACGGGATTATCTTTTTTCAACAATGCTTCAATAACAATCGAAATAGCCGTTGGTTCTCCTCTACTATTTTTTTCAAGAACAGTTAAAGAGCTCACTGAATTTTGTGTTGAAATATTTTTCGGAAAATAAAGATGTTCTGGATCGCAAGAACGCAGCTCAACCATCCCATTTTTTAGCTCAACCGTCATATGATGCGGCTTTATCTCATAAAACGGCTCTGATTTAAAAGCAAAGGTATTAATGGTATAAAACACGGACATGCGCTTGGCACTACCACCCAACAGCCACAAGGCTTGGGCATTGCTACTACCAAACCAGTGCATGGGCAAGCCAACAAACCAAACCGCTCGATCATGAATTTTTTGATCAGCAACCAAGCCTTTAAAGGCTGTGATGATCGTGTTCAAAACACGCTCTTTGGTGCGCTGTCGGTAAAAAAAACTGGTAGCATTTACTGCTAAAAGAATAAATAAAAAAGGGTACAAGCCCCACGCGGGTACAGAAAAACGAGATGTGTAATAAGAAACTGCATACAAAATAATACCAAACAAAAACGGCAAACCAACGTACAAATAGCGCGGTTGATAGTACAAAAGCAAAGCCGGCCAAGTAAAAAGAATTATACTGCCAACAAGAAAGCACAGCTCTTTGTACTGCCTGCGCGCAAAAAACGGCCACACTAAACAACTGAGTAGTAACACAACCAAACTACCCTTGAGCAAACGATTGCCACTGGGAATAAGACCAACGTACAGATAATCGCAGACATAGCTGATCCAATCTCCTAAACGCTCTTTTTGACGTGCAACAAACACATCAAACGTTTGCTTAAAATTCCCACCCAAAACCTTTATCTGCAACGGAAACAGCCACAAGCGCACTACCAAATAAAAAAAAGCACCTGCCCAATAACCAAGCGACACACGTAGTGCCCGGCCAGCATACTGCCACAGAGCCCCACCCTGCGTAAACGAACAGTAAAACATGGTCGCCGCAAAGGCCCAGACGGGAAAAACAATTAATGTTTCTTTTGCAAAAATGCTCAGTGTCATAATGCTGCACGAGAGCAAATACCACAGACATTTTTTGCTGTCTAAATAGCGTTTTAAACAATACGCAGCGCCCAACAAATACAACACATCAACAATATAAATTTGACAGGTAAAAACGCCAATCCAATGCTCAAGGCTGGGGTGCAGCGCAAAAAACATGGCACCAAAAAAGGCCAGTGGTAAGCCAAAAAAAGTAAAAAATATGTTAAATAGCACAACCGAAATTAATGCGTGAAGCGTAATAACACAGATCAGCAAAGCGTACGGATTGATACCAAAAAACCAGCTTTCTAAACCAAAGAGCACAAATTGCATGGGCCGGTACAAAACCGAAGCAAACGTTAACGGTATTGCCGGATAATTTGAAGGATTAAAAGCATGACCAATATCGTGTGGCGCAAAAAATGAAAAGAGATCAGAAAGTTTGTGTAGTTGAGCATGCAACAAAAAACCACAATCGTCATTAATAAACCCCCAATTAAAAAATGGTAAGGCAAGAATTGCCAAAATGCTCACAAAAATAAACACCGAAAAAAAGAGTCTTTTTTTCTCCATACCCATCACCTTTCTCTCGATTGGATCTTTACTCCTTTGGTTAATGCTATAGTATTTAGGCAGAGAAAGAAAGGAGTAGCGTGCTGAAAAATTTTCATAAATTTAAGATCCAATACCTCTTAATAATTGGAATTTTTACTCTTAAAATTATTGCGCTCATTCTCTTTTCTTCAGACTACATGGAGCAACTTTTTGTCCCATTTATTGAGCACTTTGTACAAAGCTTTGGTAACCCCTGGCAATATTTTTTTGACTGTCAGTCGGCCGTAGAGTTTCCTTACCACCCGCTCATGCTTTATCTTTTATCGCTGTGCTACCTACCACTCAAACTTTTGGGTATTAACAGGCAAGCACTTGCAACCATTGCGCTCAAACTACCAACGCTGTGTGCTGACGTAAGCATTACCTACCTGCTACTTAAAACGTTTCCAACGCGAACTCAAGAAGTAGCTCTTTTTTATTACGCATCGCCCATAATTTTTTACGCAGCCTACCTGCATTCACAACTCGACCTGATACCAACTGCTATCCTGTTTTTGAGTATTTACTTGCTCAAACAAGACAAAGTTTTTTTTGCATCGCTCATACTGGGCTGCGCCCTGAGCACGAAGCTACACGTTATTGCAGCGGCACCAATCATGGCTATTTATGTACTCAAAAATTATTCGTTTAAAAAAATGATTACGTTTAGCGCTACTGTGCTGACCGTTTATTGTTTTTTTGTAGCTCCATTTATTTTGAGCACCGGCTACTATCATTTGGTGCTCACCCACCCCAAACAAATGCTGCTGTTTGATGTCTTTGCACAATTTGGGACCCTCAAGCTCTACCTGCCGGTGTGCGCCCTGCTTACGCTGTATGGCCGATTTTTTACGTACGAAAAAATTAACAACGATCTCATGGACGCATTTTTAGGCATCGTCTTTTCGTTTTTTGTGCTACTCATTATACCCGCGCCAGCGTGGTATATGTGGATGCTGCCATTTTTAAGCACGGTTTTAATTAAACAATCAGACAACAACCACAACATGCTCTGGACCTATGCAGGCTTGAACAGCTTGTATTTCATATTTTTTATCTTTTTTTATCAATCCACCTGTAACGATTTATTGTTTTTAGGCACCCCCGTCAACTTTAAAATATCGCATCAAACGTTATGCAACATCACCTTTACGCTGCTTGAGGCAACGCTGCTCTTGCTGATTTATTGCATGTACAAATTTGGCGTGCGCAGCAATGCCATTTATAAAAAAACACACAGCCTGATTATTGGGATTGGTGGCGACAGCGGTGCGGGCAAAAGTACGTTTATGCACGACTTACACGTTATTTTGGGCGCCAAAGCAACCATGCTTGAAGGCGATGGCGACCACCGCTGGGAGCGAAACGACCAGCACTGGCAAGAATTTACACACTTGGACCCAAAAGCCAACTACCTACACCGGCAAGCCGAAAACCTTTTAAGTTTAAAAATGGGTCAGGCAATTAAACGTACTGATTACAACCACACCAGCGGCACCTTTGACCCAGCACGCTTAATTAAACCAACTGATTTTATTTGCTTGAGCGGCCTGCATCCACTCTACCTGCCCAAAATGCGTAAACTAATCGACGTCAAAATTTATTTAGACCCGGCCCCAGATATTCGCGCGCATTGGAAAATTGTACGTGATATGCACAAGCGCGGATACTCAAAAGAAAAAGTAATCGAACAACTCAACAAACGCGCCATTGACGGCCAAAAATATATTGAACCGCAAAAAAATTTTAGCGATTTAATTGTTCATTATTTCACCGACCAACCATTTGAAATTGGCAACCCACACGAACATCCACACATCAAACTCAAAATCACGCTCGATTCAAGCGTACGCCTTGATCAATTAATTCAAGAACTTACCAAAGCAAACATCAACTTTGTGTGGGATTACGCAGCAGATTTAAGATCGCAATACCTAATATTATCACAACCAATTGCGCACACAGTGTTACCAACAATCGCTCAAAACATTTTAGTAAATATTGAAGAGTTAACCGTACAAAACAACTTGTGGGCGCAGGGTTATCGCGGTTTTTTGCAATTGATAACTCTGCTCATTATGAGCGAAAAAATGAGAGAAAAGGATATTTATGAACGAGCTTAACAATTTTGTACATTTATCCAAATATGCCGGCCAACGCTTCGATCTGGTGCAAGCGGGCGGAGGCAACAGCTCCGTCAAACTAAAAGACGGCTCGTTGCTCATAAAAGCTTCAGGCTTTTCACTTTCTGAAGTTGAAACAACAACCGGGTATGCTATTGTTGATAACCAAAAACTTGTAGCAACGGCCTTTGATCCAAAAATTTTTACTATTGCCGACAAATATGAACGCGAGCAAGCAGCAAAAAAAAGAGTCGATCAAGCACTTATTCAAGCAACCCACCGTCCATCAATTGAAACATTATTACACTCGCTACTCGACAAATACACGCTACACACCCACCCCATCGCGTTAAACAGCCTTGCCTGCAAAGCAAACTGGAAAGAGTTATTTTTTTCATTACTGCCCGATGCTTTACTGGTTGATTATCACACACCCGGCATTGATTTGGCCCTGGCACTCAAGCAGGGAATTATCGATCTGGGAATCTCGCCAAATATTATTATCTTACAAAATCATGGCTTAATTGTTACAGCAGCAACAGCCGAAGAAGTGATTTTTTTAACCGAACAAACGTTGGCAATTGTTGAAGAGTTTTTGGATATTAGCTTCGAGCCCTACAAGTTTACCACGCAGATATCTAAGCTCTGCAACACACTAGCCAATAACGTTAGTACGGTTGCTTACCTTTCGCGAGATCGCGAACTTACCAGCCTAGCACTTAACAACAAAGAGATTCTTTTCTTGCCACCTTTTTGTCCCGACGCATTAGTTTATTGCGGGGCCAGCGCTCTGGAACTGGCAAACCTCAACGATACACAACCAGTATCTGATTATTTTTTGCAATATCATGAACTACCCAAAGTTATCGTGTATCAAAACCATCTGTTTTTTATTGCTCATAACATAAAAAAAGCAAAAGAAATTGAAGAAGTCTATAAGTTTCATATACTCGCACTTCACGCAGCCTACCAAATTCCTGGCCCGGTTAATTATCTTTCACCACAAGAGCTGAGTTATTTGAATAACTGGGAAGCCGAAAAATATCGACAAAAAAGGGCATAAAAAAAGCGCCGCATTGTTTTAAATTCGGCGCTTTTTTTATACATTTAAAAAATTATTAATTGGCTGTTTGATCAGCAACACCTGTTTTTGCTTGTTTACGAGCAGCTTGACGTTTATACCTGCGAGCCTGACGTTGCTGCTTACGAGCAGCTTGACGTTTTTGCTTACGAACTTGGCGTTTAGTAACTTTCTGATCTGATACAGCAGAGGCTTGTGTTTCAGCTGCTGCTGGCATTACTGTGGTTGTTACGGTTGCTGCTGCAGGAACTGAAACAACAGTTGCTGGCACAGCAGCCGGTTCGGCTGGCGCCATTGTTAGATCAGTATCCACCAAACCAGCTATTGTTGTAACGGTTGGCGTTGTTGAAGTAGTTACAACTACTGGCGTTGCTGTAGCAGGTGTTGTAACCGTTGTAGTTGTAGCTGGTGTAGCAGCCGGTTTTGTAGCACGGGCTGGTAATGCTTGGCTATAACGGCCTCTAAAACCAGGCCTATCCAGAAACAAACGACTACGACTACCAAATTTCTGCAATAAATCATCGATATATTGATCAATTTTCGTTTTATTCTCAACGCTCACTAAATTATTATTCGAAAGATTAATCAAAAGAGCTTGAAAAATCATACTTTCTGAACGAGAACTATTGGCTTCTTCACGTATCTTTTCTTTATCAATCAAGATCATTAACTGAAGTTGATCTGGATCTGATAAAACTTTACCTTGAGCATTTTTTATTAATGCTGCAATAGTAACCAAGTTTTCTACTCCATCACGACTTTGAAGCTTTTTCTGAATATCGTCAATGCTCATATTACCCAAGAAATTACGCGCAGCTGATTGCATTCTTGCTTGATTCCAAGTTTCAATAGCAGCCTGAAGTTTTGCTTGTTTCTCTTGAGTAAGAAGTTTTTTGCTAAAAATATACCCAAAAACTGGAAGCGCGCCTCGAACATGCGTACCGGCTTTAAGTACCGTTACTTTAGCATTCATCACTTGTGTCAAAAGATCTACAACCTTATCTTGGTCTGCAGCCGCTAAAGCTTTATCACCAGCCGCTTCAAGAATAGCTAAAACTTGACTCAAAGAATCACCCTGCGACTTAGTTTCATCAAGCCATTTACTTATACCATCTTTAATTTGTGCCACGGTAAAATTTTGACTCAATAATGCTTGCATGGCACCAGGCCCCGCAACACCCCAACGGCCAGCTCGAACACCCTTAAATGCACGATGATAGGGAGATTGAGGGCTCATAGAGTCACGTGATGATCGACTTTGACCCCAACGGCCAGCTTGGCGCTTGTAACCACCGCGTGAACCACCTCGGCGCTTTGAAGCCTGTGCTGACGGCTCAGCAATCTTCTCAGCTGATGCAGTATCGGCAGCTTCTGCCGCATGCATAAAATTGGCGAAAAGCACAAAACTGGCAAGCAGTGCCAACAAGAACATTTGTCTCGAAATCTTCATAAAACTCCCTTTTTGATTACTTTTAGGCTTTTAATACACTCTACAACCTAATTTGAGAATAGCCATTTTGATTTCTATTTGTCAATTTAATTACTAAGATTTTTAAATTATGAAGCTCTGTCGTTATTTTTAGCAAAACATTCGCAAATCAACAACCTTTCAAACATAAAGAAAATTTGTAAACTGCATTTTTATACGCAGCCCTTTTTCTAAACGCCATCCATTCTTGACCAATCCTTCCCACAAGTTATGCTGCTTGCAACTGCAAAACCAGGGTAAAAATAGTTCATTTTAAATCAAATAGAGAAAGTTTTATTATGACCATAAAAAGTATAATTTTTCTCATGATTACTCTCACACTCACAACAAAGACTATGCCAGCGGCACTACGGACTGATATTAATGCCGTTGATAGTAGCGGCTGGACACGATTACACCTTGCTGCCAGCAATGGCAATGAGAGAGAAGTAGAATTACTCATTGCAGCTGGCGCATATGTTGATGCTCAAAACTATGCCGGCTGTACACCTCTTCTTTTTGCTGCCATGCATGGCTATGACAAAATTGTAGCATTACTTCTTACCAAAGCAGATCTCAGCACGTATGTCGGCTGGACACCACTGCATACTGCTGCTCTCAATGGCCACCTTGCCTGCGTACAATTGCTTGTTGGCGCTGGCGCAGACATTCATGCTAAAGACAGACATGATCGAACACCACTTGATTGCGCTCGTGAAAATGGTCATACCAAAATTGTAGAATTACTTGAAGCTGCAAGAGTTTCTTGATCTATTTTTTTCACCAGCTATGCTGCTTGCAATTAAAAAACCAGCACGGATAAGAAAGTTTTTATGACAAATATACCCACCACACTCACGCTTCATGAAGCTGCCAAGATTGGCGATATCAAAGCTCTCCAAGAACTTATTGCCACAGGCGCTGATGTTAACAGTCCTGATGAAGAAGACTGGACACCCCTGCATTTTGCTGCCCTGGAAGGTCATGCCGCATGCGTAGCATTGCTCATTGCTGCCGGCGCGCAGGTGAATGCCCGCAATGAAAATAGCGAAACACCACTTAATTTTGCTTGCCAAGAAGGCCATGCAGAAATTGTAACATTACTTATTGCTGCCAATGCGGATGTTAATATCACTGACAACACCAGCTGGATGCCACTTCATGATGCTGTTTACAATGGCTACCCTGCATGCGTACAATTACTTATTGCTGCTGGCGCACATGTTAACACAGCAGACAACCAACAAAGCCAAACCCTACTTCATGGAGCTGCACAATTCGGCCATGCCGGAGTAGTAGAATTACTTCTTGGCGCTGGCGCAGATGTTGATGCTCGTAACGGTGACCATGCCACACCTCTTCATCTGGCCGCTGACCAAGGTCACACAACTTGCGTGGAATTACTTATTGGCGCTGGAGCAACTCTTGATGCTTGTGATAATGATGGCGCCACGCCACTTCATTTCGCAGCCACCAATGGCCACATCAGCGTTGTAACAGTACTTGTTGACGCACTCTCCAACGCAGGGAAAAGTGTTAATACACGCACTAAAACAGGCAATACACCACTTGCTTTGGCAATTCAAAACCGCAATTCAAAAACCGTAAAATTACTGCTCACATTGTCTGAAACTACATCAGAACTCATACACTGAGTACTAAAAAGAGAATTTTATGGCCAACATGCCCACCACACTAATGCTGCATGAAGCTGCCAAGATTGGCGATATCAAAGCTCTCCAAGAACTCATTGCCGCAGGCGCCAATGTTAATGCTCATGACAAACGAGGCTGGACACCGTTGCACGAAGCTACTGTCTATGATTTTAAAGAATGTGTACAATTGCTTCTGGCCGCTGGTGCAAACGTTAACGCTGGTAACAATTTTGACGTCACGGCACTTCATTGGGCCGCCGTCCACGGCTACGCCGAACTGGTACAACTACTCATTGCTGCCGGAGCAAAAGTTGATGCTGTCACTAAAACAGACGAAACTCCACTGAGCTTGGCTGCTTCTCATAACTACACCGCCGTTGTAGAAATACTCAAAGCCGCTGGAGCTTCTTGATCTATTTTTCCCACTAGTTATGCTACGCAGGCAACATAAAACTAGGACATCAACAACACAAACAGGAAATTTTTTTATCATGAACATAAAATTTCTCACTTCACTCATGCTTGCTTTTACGCTAACAACAAGCGCCATGCCTGCTGCATCAAGCACAACTTTTGGCAAAAAAGAAAGAGCTCTAGGCCATGCTGCCAAAACTGGTAATAGCAAAAGGCTAAAAAGGCTTATTGCTCAGAAAGCACCTATTAATGCTTATGACAATTTGGGCAGGACAGCTCTTCATCATGCTGCCGACTGCGGTCATATCGAAATCGTAAAATTACTTATTAAAGCCAAAGCAGATGTTGATGCTCGCGATAACTACGGCTTGGCACCAATTAATTTGGCCGCCTTTCATCGCCACAAAGCAATCGTAAAATTACTTAAAACTGCAATGTCACAGTCTATCTCCTATAATCTCACCGACTAGATTCCAAAGCCCTGACAATCACCGCCAGGGCTTCTTGACCAAATTTGCCCACGAGCTATGCTACGCCTGGAACATAAAACCAGAGCAAAAAAGGAGAGACTATGCTCATAATAATCCCCATGTCTGGGGTTGGAAATCGGTTTATGCAAGCAGGCTATAGCGACCCAAAGCCACTCATCAACGTTGACGGCAAGCCAATTATTGAGCACGTGGTCAACCTCTTTCCCGGCGAACACAATTTTATTTTTATCTGCAACCAAGAACATTTACAAACAACAGAAATGTACAATGTACTGCGGCGCATAGCCCCTTCCGGCACTATTGTGAGTATTCCCAAGCACAAAAACGGACCAGTTTACGCCGTCTCAAAAGTTTTTAATCTGATCGACAATGATGAAGAAGTAATCGTTAATTATTGCGATTTTTCAATGTACTGGGACTATAACAACTTTTTGCACCACACGCGCACGCGCAATGCCGATGGTGCCATTCCTGCCTACAAAGGTTTTCATCCGCACATGTTGCACGATCCAAATTATGCATTTATAAAAGACCAAAACCAGTGGCTGCTGGAAATAAAAGAAAAGGCTCCATTTACCACCAATAAAACGAATGAGTATGCGTCGACTGGCGCGTACTATTTTAAGCGCGGTTCTTTACTAAAAAAATATTTTCCAGAACTAATTGAACGTGATATTAACGTTAACGGCGAGTACTACGTAAGTTTAATTTACAACCTGCTCAAACGCGATGGGCTCAATGTTTCGGTATACGAAGTACAGCATATGCTGCAGTGGGGAACTCCTGAAGATCTTGAAGAATATGTTGGCTGGTCAGCGTATTTCAAACGTGCTGCAGAGCAAGTAGAACAAAAAAAAATAACACACGACCTCATGCTCATACCTTTGGCGGGGCGCGGACAACGCTTTGTACAAGACGGCTACGCCGACCCCAAGCCACTTATTCCTGTCAGCGGCAAACCAATGATTGTGCAGGCGGCAGCAAGCTTGCCAGCAACAACCGAACAGATTTTTGTTTGTTTGAACGAACATTGCCAACGCTACCCGCTCGAGCACGCCATTAAAGAAACGTATCCACATGCTGAGATAAAAAAACTGGATCACGTGACTGAAGGCCAGGCATGCACCTGCGAATTTGGTTTACAAAACATTGATCCAGAAAAATCACTGGTTATTGGCGCATGCGATAACGGCATGCTGTGGAACCAGCAGAAATATCAAGACCTGGTCGACGACAAAAGTGTTGATGTTATTGCCTGGAGCTTTAGAAATCATCCATCAAGCAACAAAAACCCACAGATGTACGGCTGGCTGGCCGTTGACCACAATAACGTTGTTACCAACGTTTCGGTAAAGGTCCCACTCTCAGCAAACCCATCACACGACCATGCAATTGTGGGCACGTTCACGTTCAAAAAAGCGGCCTACTTTTTGCAAGCGGCGCAAAACTTGCGCGCCAAAAATATTCGCGTGAACAATGAATTTTATGTGGACAGCTGTATTAACCAAGCTCTGGCAATGGGCCTCACGGTAAAAGTTTTTGAGGTGGATCACTATGTCTGCTGGGGCACACCCAACGACTTGCGCACCTTTGAATATTGGCAAAGTTTCTTTCACAAATGCACGTGGCACCCGTACCGCTTAGAAAAAGACGCAACGGTAGCACCGGAAAAGATTGCAGAGCTTGATATGAAATATCGTATGTTTACACAACCAAACCGCGAACCATTGGTAACAGGCAAACAGCAGCAGGTTAGCCAAGCATTGTAAAGACACAAATTCGATAATTTGAAGAACACCTATCAACTTGTATAATGGTCGATTTGTTTAGTACCCGTTCGTCCTGACTCTTCGGCAGGCTCAGAGCTAAAGGCCCTTCCCGCCTGCCCTGAGGAAGAACTCGCAGAGTTCTGTCTCGAAGGGTCGAAGGGTCGGGTACGAAAATGGCAACCAACAACACCCGCTTCGCCCTATCCTTCGACAAGCTCAGGACGAACGGGCTACGCGGGCTCATCACACCCTCGCCAAAATTACGAGAAGAAGTTTGATTAAGTTAATACCTTGAACCTAAACTGTTGATAATCCCACGTTACAAAAACAATATCGTTGGCCAGCCATTGTTGATCAAGTACAAACGTAATAGCGCACGGCAAACCATCTGCATTCGTTTGATTTACTATGCGCCGGCCTAACGATACGTTTTCGGTTTCCATTTTTTCAAAAAATAACTGTTCTGGCTGGTGTGAAACAATATGCACGCCACCATCAACACGCTCAACACTCACATTGTACGAATCTTGATAATAACCGTGCCACGGCAAAGAACCTTCATACTCCCTCACCAAAAAAGTTTTGATATCATAATAAACTTTGTTCTTTTGACCACGAGACAGTAACCACACGGCCTGAGCGGTACCAGCAGCAAACCAGCGCAGCGGCAAGCCAGCAAAGATGATCGTTTTATTCTCACAACGCGTATCGTTAACCAGATTTGCAAACGCTGTTGTGGTCATGTGAAATACTGCTTCTTTTTTCTTTTGATGCACAGCAAACATTGTCCCACTGACAGCTATTGCTAAGAAAAAAGCCATGCTCATTGGCACACGCAGCCAACAGTATTTTTGCACGTAAAAATCTGTTGCATACGCAACTATAAACATCAAGAATGGCAAACCAATGTACAGATACCGAAACTGATGAAAGAGCAACACCGACGGCCAGGTAAAGAGGAGCATGCTCAAAACCAAAAAGACAAAAAATATAATTTTTTTTCGCGCAACAAACGGCCACAGCAACAAGCTTATCAACACAACAAGCAAGCCCGTTTTTAAAACTTTGCCATGCGCAACCACAAACGAAATGCCAAAACTATCACAGGCGTATGTTACCCACACAAAAAAGCGTTCTTTTTGTCCAACCAAAAAAGCTATAAATTTGGTGCTTAAACTTTCTGCCGGCTGGGCAGTCACCATGCTTGAAAATACCCACCAACGAAAGGCAAAGTAGGTTACCAACGCACACCAGTAGCCACATGAAAGTAGTAAAGCATGCTTGAACTTGTCAGCGATGCTGGTTCTGTTGCGCTCACACACTTGCCACACAAAGCTCACCATAACTACCCAGAGCGGCAAGACCACGAGCGTCTCTTTTGCAAACAGCTGCATAAAAAAAATAGAACACGAAAGCACATAGCACCACCAACTTCCCAAGCGCATAAACCGCCAGAGCAGGAGCCCGCACAGCAACAAATACAATAGATCGATCAAATAAATTTGATTAAACAAAATGCCCATATCTTTAAAAATCGTTGGATGAAAAGCAAAGAGCAGCGTTGCGCCATAAGCAGCGGAGCAGCTGACAACTGATGCAAAAACGTTAAAAATAATAACACTGTTGAGCGCATGCAACCCCACCATGAACAGTAAAAAACAATAGGGCTGAATACCAAATATCATTTCTTCAAATGCAAAGTAAACAAACTGCATGGGCCGATACAATGCTGCCAGCCAGGAGGGGCAGCTAACAGAAAAATTTGGTGGAAAAAAGGTTTGTGCAATATCGTGCGCCATAAAAAGATTAGTAATGTCCGTAGTTTTTGCATGATATAAAAAACCAAAGTCATCTAAAATAAAGCCCCATGAAGTAAACGGCAGCGCCAAAAAGCACATAACTAAAACAACAATACTTACCGAACACCAAAATTTTTTATTCATGAGTTAAGCATTCTCAGTTGATTTTTTTGATAATCCCACGTTATAAACAATGGGTTTTGAGCAAGCAGCTCTTGATCAAGCGTAATTGAAACTTCGACAGGAAAGCCGTCGCTATTCACGGCGTGCACCGTAAACGTACCAAAACAACCACACGCTCCTAATTCTTTAAAAAAATAGGGGCCATCTAAAACTTTGATACTAATCATGCCCTGTTCCAACACAACCTCAACATTGCCCAGCACCGGAGAAAACTCAACAAGACGATTCGCATCATACGCCATTAAAAAATCACGCGCATCGTAACACACGTCAATCGGCTGACCGGCATAAAGCTCAAGCGCCTGAGCGGTACCTGAACAAAAGCGCTGCAAAGGCAGGCCAACAAAACAAACCTTGCGATTTTTTATTGATGCGTGCGTACTTAACACCTGCAACTGCCTAGTAATTGAAGCAAGTCCTTCACGCTTTGCTTTGTGGTAACGAGTAAACCGAACGGCACACAACACAACAACAACCGTCAAAACACAATTAATAAAAAAACGAACTCGTGGCCTGCGTTCAAAAAAATCAAGTGAATACGCAATCAAGCAGCAAAAAAACGGCAAGCCGGCATACAGATAACAAAACTGATGAAAAACAATAAGAGACGGCCAGGTAAAAAGAAGCGTACTGAAAACCAAAAACAAACCAAACATTTTTTGTTTGCGCATCCAAAACGGGTAGAACAACAAGAAACTTATCCCTGCCAAAAGTATGCCCTTGAGGACACGATTATTGCCGGGAACCAGGGAGATTGCCGTCACATCACACAAGTACGTTACGTACATAAAAACACGTTCTTTTACAACCACAAGCAAGCGACCAACATCAACCGATGCCGGGGAAAAAGCAGGCGCTGGCAAAACATAAAAACGTATGAGCATGTACATTATCGCGCACAAGCCATAACCCAACGCGTTTAAAAAAGCTTTTTTAAACGCTTCGTAATCCCAATACTTTTTTTTCTCATACGCAGCATAAAAATAAACAGCAACAAAAGCCCACGCAGGAAACACAATTAATGTCTCTTTTACCAGCAGTTGCACCAAAAAGAGCAGACACGAAAAAAAATAATAGATAACACGTTGCGACCGCAAAAATTGCCACAACAGCAAACTAATCACGAGCAAGAAAAAAAGATCAATCACATAAATTTGGTTAAAAAAAATACCAAACCAGCGAGCAAGGCTGTAGTGAAAGGCAAAAAATAACGAAGCCCACCAAGCCGCCCACACAGCCAGAAACGAACATAAAATATTAAAAATGAGCACGGCATTGAGCGCATGCAGTGCAACGGTAAACTGATAATACCACAGAGGCTCTAAACCAAACGCCCATCGCTGCAAACCAAAAAAAATATACTGCATGGGCCGATACAATGCCGACAGCGCATCACTGGGGCCAATTTCAAGATTGGGTGGGTAGTAGGTCAGCTTGATATCACGAATCAGAAAAATGCGCTTCAGATCAACAAAACTTTCAAGTTTGCTGTGCAAAATAAAGCCAAAGTCGTCAAAATAAAAACCCCAGCTTGTCTGCGACAATCCAAAGAAACCAATGATCAGCCCAAACAAGATGCCGGAAAAGATAAAACGTTTGAAGGCACCAACTTGATAATTCACATTGCCCTTTGAATTTGAATGTTTTGCTTTTCTCTTACTCCGTTCTCCCTGAGGAGCCCGTAGGGCGTCTCGAAGGGCTAGAGATTTATTTTGTTTTTCATGCCCGACCCTTCGAGACGCCCGTCTTTGCCGGGCTCCTCAGGGAGAACGGGTATTTTCACATATCCCTCAAAGAACACATTCTCGTGATTAAACAGAAATTATATGCTCAACTTCTAGCTTTTTATGCACGGGCTGCCAACGGCTGATATTGTACGCCTTGGTGCAAATGGCATCAAACACAATCTCTTGACGGTTCAAATAATCACGGTAGATTTCGATGTCATGATCACGACCTTGCAGCTCTGGTGAGACTAAACAAAGTTTAAAACCAGCGCTCTTGAGCAATGCGTAATTTTGTTTGTTGATTGGCAATTGCGTAAAACAGTCGACCCATACCCACTTCACTTTGCCCTGCATCGCAAAAATCGTATCAAGACCTTCAAATTCAGAAAAGCGCACGGCCAGGTTATGCTCGCCCTGCTTGCTTAACAAAACAATCATGGGAAACGATAAATCTAAGAAAAAATATTTTTGAATGTTATATTTTTTTAAAAGCTCTAAAACTCTCAATTCAATGCGCTCACTCTTGATATTCAAAATCATGAGACCATGGCGGTAGTGCTGCAAATAATCTTCAAATTTTTGGCCTGTTGAAAAGGGATCGTGCGCCAAAATTAAATCGTCCCCAGCATCCCGCAGATCAAGCTCAACACCACAATGTTGCGGCAACTTTTCAAGCTCTTCAACGGTATTTACTCGGTGTGCTATAAACATAGCAATCTCCTCAATTTATTCTGCTAACTCTTTTTTTAACGCACGACTAAACGACATAGTTCGTTTCGTTAACTTCCATTTTGATAATAAGCCGGTGTTCCACGACGACTGCCCATGAACACGCGGCGGAAAGGTCACATTAAATCTGACAATTTTTACATTAAGTTGGTGTGCCAAGTACAACACATACAAATCAAGCGCAAAATCATGCGGTGGGTTGTGCCACTGCGCAAAAAAACTTTTATGAAAAAGATTTGGCTGAGCGTTAATGTCCCACAATTTTTTGCCCAAATACATCGTTTCAAAACAACTCATGCCAACGGTAAAAAAAAGATCAAGCGCACTGCGCCCTTTGCGATTGCCTTTGACATAAACATTGGTAGGGTTGCCCAACTGCTCAACCATTTCAAGCGCTTTAATCACGTCATGCGGATCGGTTTGCATGTCGGCATGCGTCCAAGCAAGATACTCTCCCTCAGCCGCACGAAGACCCGACAAAATACCAAAGCCATAGCCTTGATTTTTTTCAACATGCACGGTCCGCGCAAACGGAAAAGCGGGAAGAGCGTAGTCTAAAATTTGCTGCGAGTCATCAAGAGAGCCGTTATTGACGAGGATAACTTCGATGTCGGTACGCTTTAAAATACGCGCAAAGCGGCCTAAAATTAACGGTATATTTTTTGCTTCGTTAAAACACGGAATGACTATGGAGAGTTTTTTCATACATCAGTCTTCTTTTGATAAATACCATAAACCGATAACCCACATGGAAAGTGCAAACCTTTGCTCAACAGCCAGTTTTCAAAGCGTAACAAAGAAAAACAAAAAGAATTTAACCCTGCAGGTAGCATTGTCATACCGCTAGTTGGCTTATTTTTACTCATTAAACGCTTAAAAGCTGCTGGAATAAATAACAAAAAAAACCAATAGCCAGCATCTAATTTTGTAAATTTTTTAAAAAGCTTATGAGCACTACTTTTTGTATAACGCCGAAAATGAAGAAGTTCACGGTCGTGTGCACTAAAAAGCATGTTGTAGGCAGGCACGGTAAACACAAAATGACCGCCAGGTTTTAACACACGAAAAATTTCGTTCACCATTTTCTGATCGTGCTCAACATGCTCCAAAACATCAAAAGCAACAACCACATCAAATGTTGCATTATCGTAGGGCAGCCCACAAGCGTCGGCTTGTTTTTTTTCTACAACCAGTGAATCTGGTATCATGTCCAGCGCCTGTTGATCAATATCAACCGCATAAATTTTGCCAAAGCGTGCAAGCGTTGCAACATCTTCTCCCGTGCCTGCGCCAATGTCCAAAATATTTTGTGATGATTGTTGAGGAATTTTTTCAAGCAGCGTGCGAATAAATTGAGGCTTGGCCTTAAACCAAAAATGGTCTTGGCTCGCACCAGCCTGATAATCTCGATAATCCACCAATCTCCTTTCTTTACTTTTTATGTGAAGAGTATAGCATTGAAAATGGTTTTGTCCCCAAGGAGCGACTGAGGAGATTTTTATGGAGAGTAGATTATTATCACTCGTTATTCCTTTGCTCAATGAAGAAGGAAATCTAAAGCCTCTTTATCACGAACTCATACCAATAGTAACGTCGTTGCAACACTTCAACAACTACGAATTAATCTTTGTTAATGACGGCAGCACCGACCAATCTTTATCAATTTTAAAAGAACTTGCAGCACTGGACCCACAGGTAAAAATTATATCATTCACGCGCAATTTTGGTCATGAACACGCAACCTACGCAGGCATGGTGCACGCACAAGGCGATGCGATTGTGCTGCTTGATGCTGACCGGCAAGACCCACCAGCACTCATCGCTCAGTTTGAACAAGAATTTTTAAAAGGCCACCACATTGTTTACGGCCAACGTTCAAAGCGCGAGAACGAATCGTGGTTAAAAAAATTGACCTCAAAAGCATTTTATCCGCTGTTCAAATTTCTAACAAAAGTCGACATGCCACGCGATGTTGGCGATTTTTGTCTACTGAGCCGCAAAGCAATTAACTGCTTTAAGCAATTACCAGAAAAAACACTCTTTATTCGCGGCATGATTTACTGGTCAGGACTTTCAAAAAAAGCAGTGCCATTTGTACGCCGCAGCCGGGGCGAAGGAACATCGAAATATAATTATTGGAAGCTGACCGTATTTGCTCTAGAAAACATTATTTCATTTTCGACCTTTCCCATTTACGTCATGCTTTTTTTAGCAACACTTGCAATTGCCTTTTGTTTACTTGGCACAGGCCTTGCTCTCTTCATGAATTTATTTGGTTATGTGATTATGACTGGCTGGACATCACTCATGATATGCATGCTCTTTCTGTTTGCTTCAACGCTCTTTTTTATGAGCTTGATTGGACTGTATGTTGGCAAAATTTTTCAGGAAGTTAAAGCTCGCCCCATTTTTTTAATTGATGAAAAAATAAATTTTACCCAAAACTCAACACATCCTGTTGACTACACACCGTTGCCCCAAAATTTTGTGCGATAGGGTTTCCCATGTTGCCAATTATCTCAATGCAAGAAATAGATACAAAGCTTGCGCCTCACAAAAAGCAACAAACAGCCCTGCTTTCTCTCTTGCTTTTTGTGCTAACAATAAGCATCCTTGGACTACCCTTTACCAACTGGGGCTTTAAAACAGACGACTTTGGGAATATTTATCATTGCAAAATTAACAACTTCAAAAACATGATACATTTCTTTACCGAAGGCAACATGGAGCGCTTTAATCATGCGTCCAACAGCTCGTCGTACCAACAAGCATTTTTTGCCGGTCTGTACCGCCCAGTTTCGTTTATTTATTATTACCTTCAGTTCTTACTTTTTGGCACCAACCCCTACGGCTATTTTTTAACAACCATTATTTTTCATGCACTCAACAGCGTCCTACTGTTTAATATTTTTATCCCAATTGTTGGCACACTCTCTGCCTTTTTAGCAGCAGCCTTTTTTGCTTTTCATCCCAGCTTGTGGAACTGGCTTGGTTGGATTAGCGCGCAAACGTATTTTATTGAACTCTTCGTTTTATTATTATTAATTCTAACGCTCAAGCACTATCTCGATCATAAAAAAATACTATTTTATATAATTTCGTGCACGCTTTTTGCTTTAAATCTTTTTTTAAAAGAAGCAACTATTATTCTGCCACTCTGGATTATTCCTGCAGTTTATTTGTATCTGGGCAATGCGCACAACCGTCTTTGGCAAAGTTTGCGTGTTTCGCTTGGTTATTGGTTAGTTGTTGTGGGTTATGTTGCCGCACGTTTGTCCATGTTTCCGCTCACCAGCAACACTGGCTCATTAACATTTGAACCAACACTCGCATCATTTTTAGCACGCATGAGAAGTCGCGTTTTAGATTTTGTAACATACACAGTCGACATGATCGGCTTCACTATTCTCCCTGCCAACAATCGACTTTTCAAGGGCACGCTTTTGCTTGCTTTTTTTGCACTGCTTGCCTGGCTGTTTGTGCACAATCGAGAAAAAAAATGGATGATTTTTTTGCTCTACAGCAGCGCGCTCTTTAGCTGGCCAGCACTGTTGATGCACTATCAACCGCGCTATATTTACATGGCTCTGCCGTTCTTTTTATTAGCAATACTGGTTGGATTTAGATTTTACCAAAGCTCGTACCAACCAAAAAGTTATAAAGCTGTGTCGTACGCACTGTGCTTGATTATTGCAACACACGCCTATTTTTTATTTGATAAACTAGCGCTGCGCGAAAGTGTTTTGCATCAGGTTACCTCAGCATTTCAAACGCTCGCACAAAATCAAACACTTAGTAACCGCCCACTGTGCTTTGTGGGTATTCCACAGCACTGGTTTGCTATGGGCACCGCGCAGGCAATGTGGCTACTCACCGGCAGCAATAAATATCCCGTTTATCAATGCGATGCAAAAATGTGTTTAGCTGGTAACGATAATTATTTAAAAGTGCCAACACTTAACCAAAACTATCTGAATATTACCAAAAACGAAGATAGCTTTTTGCTGGAAACACTGCACAAAGATAAGCTGTGGTTTACTGACGAAACTGGCAACAAACATGCCCAAGCGACGCTGCCTATTCCTGAAGAAGCACGCAAACACAACACTATATTCATCACGTGGGACTACCACAAGGCTGAGTTCAAAATTTTATCATGAGCATTAATAAAAAAACTATTATCACACTTATTCTCTTTTTAGGCATTATCATAATTTTTGGCATACCATTTACCACCTGGTGGTTTAACGGCGATGACTTTCATGGCCTTTTTCTTGCGTACAAAACAACCACCTGGCACGATCTCTTAAACTTTTTTTATGAGGGACACACCAACGTCGGCATTGGGCCATCAAATGCAGTTGGCACACTTGAACGCAGCACCTTTTTGGGTACCTACTACCGCCCGCTCTACTGCATTTTTTTAACATTACAGTACTGGCTCTTTGGTACCAATGCCTACCCTTATTTTTTGTGTAACATTGTTTTTCATGCGTTTAACACAGCATTACTTTTTATTATTTTTTCAAAGCTTACCGGCTTATTCCCGGCACTTTTAGCAGCCCTGCTATTTGCCGCACACCCACAAATTGCTTACCGCTTTGGCGCTATCGTTAACTTTCATTACTACGTTAACGTAGCACTCGTGCTGCTCACACTGCTCGCGTTCAAAAAGTACTTGGATACCAATTACCAACGCTACAATGCTCTTGCTTGCACACTTTTTGCACTCAGTCTTTTTACGCGTGAATCATCAATTGTGTTGCCCGGCATTGCTTTTATTGGCGCTTATTTGTACTTATATCCCTACGAAGAATTGAGCGTCATTCACCACCTCAAAAACTTTCCTACCATGCTCAGCAAGGTTGCAGGCCTTGCAGGCACCGGCGTTACCTTTCTAATTTTGCGGCTGTATCTCTACCCATTTACTCCTCTCCCACCCTCATCATCAAACACATCATGGCTCCTTAAAAAAATACCAGAACTCAAAGTTTTTATTTTTGACCTTTTTAGTCTCTCGTGGCTCCCCTGGGGACAACCAGTGCTGCGCGGTACACTCCTGCTTGCCTGCATCAGTTTTTTCGCCTGGCTCTTTTTCCACAACACGCGAAAACGTTACGTCTTCGGCGCATTTTTATGTGGACTTCTTATGCTCTGGCCGGCATTGGCCGGGCCCTACAGCCCTCGCTATTTTTATGAAAGCTACCCATTTTTTTTACTCAGTTTTATTCTGTGTTGCATTTTTTATACCGGCAAACTTACCAAATTCAAAAAATCTCTGCTCACATTACTTTCTTGTTTCGTAATTTTTAATATTTTTTTTGTGTTGCACAGCTTTGCACGGCGCACAACAAAGCACCATCAGCTTGCTCAAGCAACACACAAGCTGGTTACAAACCCCGCTATCAAGAACCGTGCACTCTGTTTTGTTGGCCACCCGCTCGACGGCTTTGGCGAACAAAATGCAGCAATCTTTTGGATATTATTAAATGACCCCACCATTCCCATTTTTTTTGATTCAGCAACGGCCATTATGCAAGCTGATGCAAACATTGTGCAGCCCACCAAGTGGGCCAACATTGTCAGCGCATATCACGACAAAAATTATTATACCACCACCCCAGTATCTGGCGGTTTTAGGTTTACTTCAACTGATCCTGAAAAAGTTTATTTCTTGGCAGAGCATGTTGGCTATTCCTTGGGAACAACGATTATTCATGAAAAAAAGATAATTAACGGACAAAACATTGTTACCGACTTTACACTGCTGCTTGATGAGCAATACATAAAAAAAAGTCCCATCTTTATCAGATGGGACTTTGAAACTAAAAAATTCTTACTAATTAATCACGATAGGGCGATACCGGAGATGAGCTAGAAGAAGAAGTTGATGGCGATGATGCACGACGATGGGGGCTATTTATTTGCTGACTCGAAAGCGTTTCATGAAAACAGGCATGCTTACATTCACCACTTTCTCTATCAAACATAAAAACATACGCTCCTCGGTGCGAACCAGGAAAATCTTTATCTTTATCACGCAAAGCTTGGTGATAATCATAACTTGCGTTATGAACAATTTTTGCTTCAAGAACAATCACTGATCTATTTTCTAAACGATCAAAATCAAGCTGACTGGCAAACTGCGTATGAATACCTTCTATGCCAGGAACAACACCATACTGAAGATAATCTTTAATAAATGGTGACAGCTTATGAAACTTATCGTTCTTTGGATTTTTAACTGAGATATCACGACCACGCATAGCACTTAAATCCCGGTTACTCAGATACAAAACAACCATCATGGACGGTCCAGAAGCTAACTGCTGACGAATAACAACATGCTGTGAATCTTTATGAACAATGCTGTCGTAGTTAGCAAAAGAATATAACAACGCACGAGCATCTTGCCATTGCATACGCTTTGAAATTCGCCCGCTTGGTGATGATTGTCGCGAAATTCCTGTTGACGAAGAATCAGGCGAACTACCAGAAAACGATGGTGACGAATCACCTGAAATCTCAGGTGAAGAAAATGTCCCCTCTCCAGCAACTGGCAAAAAAGAAATAACCAAATCATCAATGTTTGGGATTATAAAAGCTTTTGGTTCAACACGCGATTCAACAATCATAGACTCTTTTAACACTAGTTCTCGCTGAGCTTTTAATAAACTCCGCCGTACGTGCTCTGTATGGCGATTTTGTTTAACAACCTTGCTAAACAAATCTCTAAAGCACTCAATTTTAGCTTTAACACGAGACAAATTACTAATCATTTTGTAAGACTTATTCTGAACCTTATAATCAAATATCTGAAAATTACCTCCAGACAAATTCCAGAGATTAAGTTCATAGAAAAATTCATAGAGCTCAGAAAATGGCTCTTTAAAAGAATCTTCAACCAAATCACAATACTCATTATTTCTATTGCTATAAGATTTTTTAAGCGCCTCTAAACGCAAGCGCGAATATCTATCGGAAGCTGAAGACTTTGTAGCCGCAACAGATTGTCGCTGAATATCTTCAAGCTCTAATAATTTTTTAAAAACAAGTTCACATAGTTTAGATTCTTCAGGATAACAATCTGAATTATCAATAATTTTGTGCATCAAGAAAATTGTCGTTGGAATTGCCGCCGATTTAGCTTGATATCTTGCAAATAATTTTTCGTATAAGTTTCGATAACTTGTTCGCAAAAATGCAGCGCCTTCACCGACAAGAATATCAATAATCGACTCACCAGCAAGCTGCGAAATGGCATTTTGAGCCAGTTCTAAGTCATCAAACAGAGTAAAAATATTTTGAATTTTTGTAGTAATACCTTGATAGCAAGTACATTGGTTAGGAACTGGGATATCGTTGATTTTCTCATAAAAATCACGCACGCGCACAATACTGCAATTAAAAATTGCCTTAATCGATACACCAAACACTCCTGCCGAAAGAATATCTGGAGCGTAGCGCATCTTCATTGCTTCAACTTGCTTAATAAAAGTATCAAAATAGACTAACGCGTTCGCCTCATATTTATTGCGTACCTTTATAACCGGTCGATCGAGAGTAGCTTTTTTTGATGCTAAAATCGCGCTACAAGAACAAGCTTCTTGACCACAATTACTATTATTAAGCACCTCAAAAGCCTCTGTTAATTTATTAAAACTTTGCGCAAATGTTATCATTTTTTGAAGAAGCTGAGAGCGCAAAGAGATAAAAGCCTGTAAATCAGTAAAAGAAAAACCTTGCTCTGCAATCTGTGCATCAAACTCTGCTAACAAATTTTTAAGATCTGGAGACATGATAGTTAAACAAATATCATGTCGTTGCAAAAGCTGAACAAGATTTGCATCCCAAGCATCATCATCTTTATTATTTTTTGTCGCAAGCTGCTCACCCAAAACGTTTTCAAAAATACGTTCTCGCGTTGAAAGTACTTGCAAAAGAAATGCCAGTTGTTTTTCATCTTCTGCGACATAACTTACCAAAGCTTGTGCTGGGCCCGTAGCCACTTCCGCAGAAACACTCGATGCAGCACTAAAAAGATTGATTGGTACTACGGCTGTCATAAGCCATAGCAATAGAATTTTAGCTATGTTTTTCATAATAACCTCCATTTTTACTATCTAAATATTATATTTTCTAATTGTATATTAAAATTAGAAAATAGTCAAAAGGGCTTAAAAATAAGCCTTTATCGCCCAAAAAGGGCATTAATTTTACGCAAAGCCCCTCGATACTTCCAGGTCAGGCGTTCCAGGGCTTTGGCGGGCAAAGACTTGCCTTTAACAACCTGTGGATGCTTTTCAAGCACTTCTTGGTGCAAAAAATCAAAGCATGCGCCAGTATTCGTAGGGTCTTCATAAATTTTGGAAATAATTTTACCCAAATTATTGAGTTTGGCATCATAATAAACCCCTTCCCACTTGGCCAGGTAGCGGTTCAAATCATCTTTCATTTTTTGATAATTGGTCTTGCGTACATCAACATTGGCATGTGGATAGTGCTCAACATATGAATCTGGCGCATCAAAAACCTTATAGCCGGCCTGCCAAAGTTTTAAGCACAGGTCGCCATCGCCGTTGTAAAAAAAGAACGTCTCTTCGTCGATATAACCAATTTCTTTAAGCGCACTGTTTAAAAACATGCCGTGGTTCACATACAGCTTTTCACCAAGAGTACAGCCAACATGATACGATTCTTCGCGTGACCACTCGCGCCAATAAAAAGCCAGCGCACCTAGTTTGTTTCCAGCTTCACGTTGCTGATCAAAATATGCACAGCCATTTTTTAAAGCACCGGGCACAAAAACACAGTCGTCACTGATCATGCACACATACTCACCCTGCGCTGCTTTAAACGCCAGGTTCATAAAATAGCCCCACGAGCGCCGCTCAATTTCTTTGCCCGCCCACACCCCGCGATTGTGCTGCACAATAGTAATCACATCTTTTTGTTCGCACAGCCAAGCAAGCGTGCCATCAGTTGAACCACCGTCAACAATAATAATTTCGTGCGGCATGTGTGCAACTTCGCGCCGAATGCTGGCAAGCGTTAACTTGATAAACGGCAAGCGATTGTACGAACCAAGAACAACAGAAACTTTTGGATTTTTCATAACTTTTATCCGTGAATATAGCGCTGCTTACTGCTCCAACAACGGCGTACCAGCGCAAACTCATCAAGAATTTTTATAATCTTTTTCACATAATCATCACAGGTCCAGCTATGCGCGCGCTGCAAGCCTTTGGCAATTAACTGCTGGCGCAACTCATTACTTTCTAACAACGCATGCACATTCATGGCCAATTGCTCAGCACTGCGCGGATTAAAAAATAACGCCGCATCGCCAAGCTGCTCGCGCATGCCATCAACATCGGCCGCTATTACCGGGCAGCCCAGCGCAAACGCTTCTAGCGGCGGAATATTGTTGGGACCAAAAAATGAAGCAAAGGTTAGCGCGCATGCCGCGCGATACAATGCCACGAGCTCAGGAATTGAAACAAAACCAAGAAAGTGAACCTGCTCTGCCAACCCCAGCACTTCGACCATTTCTTGGACGTACAGCAAATTTCCTTTGTCTGAACCGGTTAATACCAGGTCAACCAAGCAGCCCTGCTCTTTAAGCAACTTGACGGCGTGCAACAACGTGATGTGATTTTTATGTGGCCAAAATTGCGCTGGATAAAAAATATAAGGTTTTTTAATACCATATTTTTCTACCACATCAATCGGCTCAAACGTTTGGTTCAACACAAAGTCTGGCGTTGGCAACTCAAGTGTTTCAACGCGTTGTTCAGACATGCCATAAAAGCGCATCACTTCTTGTTTTGCCGTTTCATTGCCCGCCAACACATACGCAGCTCTAGGAATTACGCGCGCATAATGCTGCTCACGTTCTTCAAAGGTACTGCCAGTAACACTGACTTCAGGAAAAAAAGATTGATGGCGGTGCTGCAAGTCCCACACTGTGTACAAATACGGCACCTCAACACATTGATGGGCAGGTGTTACAAACCAGACCATATCAATACCGTTTTCAAGAACTGCACGATTTAAGAATGTTTTATAATTTTTTTGCACCTGCCGCGCATCGCGATAACGTAAACATTTGAGCAATGCTTTTTTGATTAACGAATCGGTTGGCCTACTCAGATTTTTTTGCAATGAATCTAAAATAACAAACTCATGGCCACTGTTACTGCGCTTAATTGCCTGCAGCAATGAATACTGAAAGGTGTAACCACCGCCTGACTGCGGATCAGCCAAAGCACCACCAAAATAAACACCTACTTTCATTGTTTAACTTTCATATTAATCTTTCGCTTACACCCTACCCCGTCCTCCCTGAGGAGCCCGTAGGGCGTCTCGAAGGGCAAAATTTTGTCAATGAAACAACCCTTCGAGACATCCGACTTCGCTCTTCGAGCTACGACGGATTCCTCAGGGAGAACGGGAGAGAAGATCCTACTTAAAACTTGCAACATCAGATTGCTGGAATCAAACCTTCCTACAACTTCCGCCCAACCGCACACACGCCCCACGAGCTACTTACCTGTTGCTTGCCCGTTAACCACTCTTCAAATGCCACGCATTCAAAGCCATACTGCGCAAAAAGCGCTTCAACTTCAGGCTTAAATAAATAGCGCATGGCATGTTTTTCATGCAGCTCGGTCGTAGTATTATCTTTTTTGTCATGAACAAAAATAGTAAAGTTTACGTTTACACAGTTTGCTGCTTCTTGGCTTTCAGGCTCGGCAACGCGCGTGACTTTGACACATTCAGTTTCTATGCGCTTCACGCGCACCTGAGAGCCTTGCGTTAACACGGCAGGTCCATACCAAAAATCAAAAATAAACAAACCACCAGCATTCAGGTGTGCTGCTGCTGTTTGGAAAGCCGCACGCAAATCGCAATCGGTTGTTTGATAGCTCATGACATGAAAGAGTGAGGCAACCACATCAAATTTTTTTTCTAACCGAACCGTGCGCAAATCTGCATGAGAAAAAGAGAGTTGTTTTTCGTATGCCGAGTTGGCAACGCGCAGCGCCTGGGCCTGCGTAAGCATCTCCTGGCTAATATCAATGCCATGCACCGCATAGCCCTTTTGTGCCAGCTCCAAAGCATGCCGACCAGTCCCACAACCCAGCTCAAGAATTGAACAAGCTTGTGGGGCAAATTTTTTTATTAACGCATCAAGGTAGGCCGTCTCGGCTTGATAATTTTTATCGTGATACAGCGCGTCATAATACTGCGCATAAGCCCCAAAAACGCTCATGAAAAAATCTCCTTAATTGCCTGCACCACGCGATCCATCTGCTCTTGGGTAATTGCTATGCCGCTGGGGATATACAAACCGCGACGCGCTAAACGCTGCGCAACGGGAAATTGTTCAACACAAGCTTCGTGCTGCGTAAAAACCGGCTGCTCATGCAACCCCCAAAAAAATGCTCGCGTGCCAATGCCACGCTGCTCAAGCAGCTTCATCATCTCAAAGGCATCAAACGAAACCGAATCTTTGAGTACTATGCCATAAACCCAGTACAGATTGTCAGCGTAGGGCGTACGCTCAAGCGGCAGCTCAAGATAGCCAATACGGCGCAAATGCGTGGTATAAAATTGCCCAATCAAACGCTTTTTTTTAAGAAAGAGATCAAGCTGTTCAAGCTGTGCCACACCAACTGCCGCTTGCAAATTGGTCATGCGATAGTTATAACCAAGCTCGTCATGCACATAACGCCGCTCTTTTTTAAAACACAAGTTACGCAGTGAACGTGAACGCTCGGCCAGGTGGTCATCATCAGTCATTACCATACCACCCTCGCCGGTGGTAACATGCTTGTTGGGGTAAAAACTCACAATGCTGATATCACCAAAACTGCCGCACGGCTTGTCGTTGTACGTCTGCCCAATCGCTTGTGCAGCATCTTCAATAATTTTTAAGTCATATTTTTTTGCCAACTCAAGTACCGGCTCCATGTCTGTTGGCAGGCCGTAAATGTGCACCACCATAATTGCTTTGGTGCGCGGGGTAATCTTTTGTTCAATAGCCGCAACGTTCATGTTCCAGGTCTGCGCATCAGCATCCACAAATACGGGCTGGCAGCCCGCACGCACGGCAGCAATAGCACAAGAAATTATGGTAAACGTTGGCATAATAATCTGACTGCCTGGCTCAAGCTCTAGCGCGCGTACCGCAACTTCAAGCGCAGCAGTACCGTTGGCAACCGCAATGCCATGTTTGCGATGCATACGCGCGGCAAAAAGCTCTTCAAACTTGTGAACAAAAGGACCTTCAGAAGAGATCCAACCGGTATCAATACATTCATTTAAATATTTTTTTTCATTCCCATTGAGCAGCGGCTCATTGACGGGAACAAAGGCCTGCTTGGCCGCTTGAACCTGCATCATGTCATCCTCAAATCGTGCTCATCAACCTTTGCAATAATGGTCTTGTCACCCAATCCTGCATAAGGCCCTTGCTTGACTTCAAACATTTCAACATCTTCAATAACTCTAAAACCATGCCCACCACGCGCTAGCAAAACAACATCGCCAGCTCGCAGCAACCTGCTTTCGGCATACACACCATCTTCATGATAAAAATCGGCACGCAAAACGCCTTTGCGGATAAAAAGAACCTCTTTGGTGTGCACCACCTCGCGCTTAACCTCGTTGTGAACGTGCGCTTTAATTTCATGCCCAGCCTGGTGTTGCATGTACCCGAGCTGTTGTGAAAAATTGTCGGGGGTTAAAAAAGAAATACCAGGCGTACCGTACTCCTGCCGTACAATGATAGCAAGCAGCAGGTCGTTATGCATAATGTGTTCAATCATGATAATTACTCAGGCTTTTTTAAAACACATGCCTGCATGTGATTATGAAAAAATGGGATTTTGGTAAAGAGCCAATTTAAACACGCACCAAGCTTGCTCATCTTAAATTCCCAATTGTTGAACGTAACCAGCGGCGCACCAAAACAATGTAACAGACCGTCAACATGCGCAATTGGTTTACTTTCAATAATTTCAAAACCGGCACGGATACACACACGCTCAAACTGGCGTTTGGTAAAACGGTATTCAAAAAATTTGCCATGTTGCGGGTCAATGTAGTACCCAAATTTTTTGCCGTTGGCTACCAGCTTTTTCTTACCGCACAACGCACGCAACCAACCCCACATGCGCGGGTCAATTTTTTTGAGCCAGTACGTTGCACGCCGCACATAATTGTAGCTGGGTACGGTAATAACCAGCGTACCGCCCGGCTTTAAAATTTTGAACATGGCTTCCATTGCCTGGTCTGGGCCTTGCGGAAAATGCTCCACCACGCCGTAACTCAATACTACATCAAATGAATTTTCAGGATACGGCATATTAAGCAGATCGCCCTGCACCACCTTGAGGGCTGGAAATGTTTTGTTAAGCCACGCAACGGGCGCAGGGTTGATCTCAATGCTTTCTAAATTGCTAAAACCTTTACCATCAAGATACTTTGAAACGCGGCCAATGCCACAACCTGCTTCTAAAATTTTTAAATTTTTTGCCGGTAAATATTTGAGTGTGATAGCAACTTCATCATCGACATCACAACTTTTAAGTAACTGATCAAAATCTTTTGGATCCCAAGAAAAAACGGTACTACAACCAATATTTTCTACCTTGTGATTTTCCATCTTCATTACTCCTCTTTTTATTTTTGTAGCAACCAGCGTAGCGCAAATGGCTATAAAAAAAAAGAGCACACACCGTCACAAAATTATTTACGCAGGGTTTGCTTGCACAAACGATTGGAATATTGTTCGTAAGGTCGGGTTTTCATGATCAAGGCCATAAGCCAACAACGAAACATTTTTATCAGGAACAATCATGGTAAGATCTGCACCAGCACACAAAAGTATGCGTATAATTTCAAGATAACGAGCGGTATACCTTTTTTTAAAGCGATCACTACTTTTGTACTCAAGCGCATGACACAGTGGCGTTAAACCGTTTTTGTCTGGCGTGTTTACAAGCATAGTAGACTTTTGTACCAAGAATTTAACGGCTCGCAGGTTGCCATGCTTTACTGCTACGTGCAACGGTGTAGCACCTTGTTTTGATATGGCATGAACATCACAACCAGCTTTGACAAGAAACTGCAGCACTGCAGGGCCATTTGAACGTGCTGCAAAATGCAACAAGGTATAATCATCTTCTTCTTCCCAAAAAACATCTAGTTCACGCTCTTGAATCTCGGGCCACTCATAGCGAAAATCTATGCCCGCACCATACTGAAAAAGAGCTTGTAAAGATGCCAAAGAACAAGCAACTATGGCATAGTACGCCGGAGAATACCCAAACCCATTGACCATAGAAACATCAGCTCCAAAAACACACAAAAAATCAACAATATCTGCCTTGCCCATTAAACAAGCCCACTGCAGGGGCGTCATCCCACGGCCACCATCATCAGCTTGATTAACAACAGCAACACACTCTTGTTCATCAAAATTACGTTCATTAAAAAAGGCCTCAATATCTTGCAGCGTTCCCTCACAAGCAAGACGGTGCAATAAAAAGCTCTCTTCTTCTTCAGCTTCAAATAATTCATACTCTTGGTTGGCCAATGACAATCCTTGACAGCCCCAATGATAGTCTGACAAAAAGCCAGTATCGGCCCTGCCAACCGAGAAGAAGGTTTCAAAAACAAGTAAAGATATCAAACAATAGCGTTTATTTTTTTTCATAAATACACCAAAAAACATCAAAAAACATTAATTTTAGGGTTATTTTAACCCGTGGTCAGGAGTATGGTTCACCCAAAAATTTCTGTCAATTTCAATTTATGGCATATTTCTTCAAAATATGCGATTTTTGCTAGGCTAGCAGGCCGCACCCCACCAAGAAGCAATGCAAAAATTAGGGCTTTAAACAGGCATTTTAGCCCAAATAAGCCATTTCTGGCCCTCTTGATCTTTTCTATTTGCAAACATGTTGACTTTATTATTTTCTATTAGTAAACTAGTAGTAGAATAGAGCAGATTGCTCTAGCAGTATAAGTTCAACCTCGTACTTTTTAGAGGAGAAAAACTTATGAAGAAAAGAACTAAAAATAATCTTCTAGGTTTGATGATGTTATCAGTTGTGTTGTGTGTCGCTTCAAGTAATCTTTTTGCAGAAGGCGAAGAAACTTACGAAGCACCAACATATGAAACACCAGAAGAAATTCTGCCTCCAGTAGAAGAGCCAGTCTCTACTCCTGAAGAAGGCAGCAGCGAAGTTTCCTACTAAAACCTATTTTGGTTAACTTTAAAAAAGAACCTGGGCTTTTTGCCTGGGTTTTTTTTTACCTAAAAATTCCCCTCTTCCACCAAATCTTATCAGAAAATACTTGCGAAAAATCTGCTTGCGCAAAAAAGTACTGGTAGACACTCAAACGAGTGTCATGCTGCAAAAATCGTTTTAATAATTTGTTCGCACGACCTTCAAGCGTCTGATTTTCAAGATCAAGCGCTAGTCTACCCAGCGGCACTACCAATTTTTTTCGTAGCAAATATTTTGCTAAATAAAAGTTGAAGCACGACTGCATGTGCCAAAAGAGTATGCGCTTGGTGTACACTGCGTGTTGGGCATCTTCACGCGCGTACGAAAAGTAGTCTACGCCATTTTTGCGTGAATACTGATACGGAAAGCAATCGTCATAAAAATTAATTAACAGTGGATTTTCAAACAAAAGATAATCCTGTAAGCGCATATAAACATCTTCAACAGGCTGCTGCACCAGCTGGCGCGTATGAATGAGATGCGAAATCAAATCTTGGTCGCTGGTAATAATTTGGCGAAAGCGCGAACCTGCCCACCGCGTTTTAAAACTTACTTCCCAACCATGGCGCTCTTGCCAAGCCTGCTCAGAATACACGTCGATATTGGCAACAAAACAATCTAGCTGTTCTTGGTACTGTGCAAACCAATTACTATCACTAATCACCGTAAACGCAGGGCAGCCTTGCAAAACAAACGTGGTGCCGGCAACTTTGGTTGCGATAATTTTTGGATCTTCATTAAAAACAATATCGCCGTCGTAATGAATAACGGGCTCATTATTAAATAAATCGCGCATCACCAACCAGCGCAAAAAGCATTTTTTTTCGTAATCGCCAAACCGGTCTAACTGCGCATAGCGCTGGGCGTACGCTTGATACGCATTGTTGGCATTATGCAGCGTAAAGCCAAGCTCTTGCAACTCAGCTTTATAAGCCTGGCTTAAAAGTTCAAAGCCCTGTAAAAAGACAATCGAAATATCGTTGGAATAGCCCAAGTGCTGGTTACGCTTACCAACAAAAACGAGCGGCACATGCCGCTCGAATGTTGTTTCGTTTTCTGCGCACCAAGCAACAATAACGTTGTTCATATGTACGCCATTAAATTCTTTAAATTATAGACGTGCTCGAGGGTAACGCATGCCACTACGGTTAGGAAGATTCTTACTTAGTAGATTTGCATGTACAATAAGTACCTCTATAATTCGCTCATAATCATTAAAACGTTGATGGTCATAATCTATACCGTTAGAACCTTGAATTAATGCCAATTGCTGCTGCTTAATTTTACTCAAAAGAAGACCAACAAAAGAAAGCATTTCTTGCTTAAATGCACCTTGCACCAACCAATACCCTACGTTGAGCAAATCACCTGACAACGCAGCAGAACACAACTGTTGCCAATCTGTACTACCAACCGAAGCAGGACTCTTTAAAAAATCTACTTGCCTGTTCAGCAGACCTATAATACGATCATAGTTATCACAAGCTCTAGGTTCATGAGTGACATGAGCCACTTGTTCTTTTCGAACGTTAGTCAAAAGGTCTTGGACTTTGTCTAGACTTACATGCATCAATGCACCTTTACCAACGCACGCAATAACCTGCGTTAAATCACCATTTATAGCCGCTCGACACAAATTTTGCCAGCCCGTTTGATCAAAAGACATATTATCGCCAACGGCCACACCTGCGCCGCTGTGAGGATGAACTTTTTTAACTTTTGCAGGAGCAGAAGAAGCGGCAGAAAGAGAGTTCCCTACAGTAAGTAATGCTAAAAAAAAGACACACTTTTTCATGCGCAAACCTTATGAATAAAAATTTTAAAAAATACTATCTAAACTAATTCATAGAATTTTGTAAAAAATCTATATGACTAACCAAAAGCTCTACAATATCTTTGTAAGCAGCAAGAAATTGGTCGTTATTGTTATCATAAACAGACAGAGATTCTCTTTTTTCTCGAACGACTTTCAAAAGATTTTCCACATCATTGAGATTTACATCAGTAAATGCGCCTTGACTAACAAAGAAATTAACTGACTTCAAATCTCCCTTGACTGCTGTTTCATATAAACCTTGCCACCAAATATCCTCAAGGTCTCCAATAGCCACCCCACAACCACCACGACGGCGATGGAAAGAAGGTGATTCAAAAGTAGCCAAAAGATCGTTACCAAGGGTCAGTAATGTTAAAAGCAAGACACATTTTTTCATTCGTAAGCCTCATGAATAAAAATTTTACAACATAATACATAAACTAATTCGCAGAATAATGTTTTTTAAGAAAAAACATATCATTATTTTTTTTGTGATCCAGCGCAGGCAGCCTGTTTTTGATACAACGCTACTCTGCGACCAGCATGCTCAACCAATAGCTCAATAATACGATCATAATCTAGAAACGCTTTATCGTCATAATCGGTCCCATCAGACCACTCAATCAAATCTTTTTGCTTACGCTTGGCAATGGCAAGCGGTGTTTCTTTTTTGTTGGTTGCAGCAAACATGTGCGCGCCTTGATTAAGCAAAACAATAACACGCTCTAGATCACAATTATTCACCGCATGATGCAAGTCAGTCCAGCCATTTATATCGCTTGCTTCTGAATCAAAGTAGCTATATACCAACTCGCTATCTCGTAGCCCCTGACCAGCTGAAAACAGGGTGCTGGAAAAAAAGAATACACCGAACAAAATATATTTTTTCATAAAAAATTCTCACTTACAGCTACAGCACTAGGCAGGCTTTCAAGGTGATAATAATCTTTTAACCATGCATAAATTTTTGCTATACCTTGCTCGCTAGAAATCTGGGGTTTAAAGCCCAAAAGGGTCTCGGCGCGCGTGTTGTCTGAAACAAACATCAACTGGTCGCCAGGCCGCCACTCATCAAAAGAATAGACAATTTTTTCACCCGTAAAGTTCTTCAGTACATCAAAGAATTGTAATAACGATAATGAATTTTCTTGCCCACCACCCATATTAAACGCAAGACCCTTAACTTTTTCGATATTTATGATGGCGCGTTCATAGAAATTCACCAAATCAGAAACATACAAAACATCGCGCACTTGCTTACCATTGCCATAGATAGTAATTGGCTTTTTTTGCAAATGAGCAATAATAAACCAGGCAATCCAACCTTGATCTTCAACCCCAAATTGATGCGGGCCATAAATGCACGACTGGCGCACGGTAATCGTTTTAAGCCCATAAATGCGCGCGTAATCAAGCGTATATTGGTCGGCAGTACCTTTTGAACAACCGTATGGCGAGAAAAACTCTAATGACTGAGCTTCGTTCACACCTTTGTACAACGGATCAGCAGAACGATAGCGCCACTCATCTTCAACTAAATGTTGCTCGTCAATTTTGCCATAAACTTTATTGGTTGAAGCATTAATAAAAACGGCTTCAGGCGTAAACAAACGCACACATTCCAAAATATTAAACGTACCCAACGCATTAACATAAAAATCATGGCGCGGATCTTGAACCGAAGTAGTTACGGCAACTTGAGCAGCCAAATGAATAACCGCATCAAACGTACGCCCTTTAAAATAAGCTTCTAGTCCTTCACGGTCAGTAATATCAAGCTGCGTAAAATTAAACACAATATTTTCACGCATCCAACGAATATTGATAAGCGCTGTTTGGCGTGAAAGGTTGTCGATAACAAAAACTTCGTGTCCTTGCTGCGCAAAATGTTTTACCACATTGCAGCCAATAAACCCTGCCCCACCCGTTACTAAAATCTTCATCACTACCCCTTAAAAGCAAGCTTTTGATATGCTTTTGGCAATTCTTTAAGCACAGAGTCAAAATTTTTATCGGCAACTCCTTGCAACCCCAAATCCCACAAATAAGCTGCAAGCCCTGGACTTTTATGCAATACACCCTGCATCTTGAGCATAGAAGCATAGTAATGAAACCATAGTTCATCAGGTAGCAAGGGTGCCGTTGCACCACGCAAACGCTGCATTTTTGACTTAATATAGTACTTGGTCAGACAGCGAATATTTTCAAATTCGCGCAATGCTTTTTGCGCGCCCTGCATCTTAAACTCTTCCATATTGATGCGTGTAAGCGCACCACAGTGCCCTTCGCCAACCATGCGCGACATCCAAAACTCTTGCGTCAAGCGATATGGCGGTATGACATGCTCTACAATTATGTTTGGCGAATAAAAAATTTTATAGCCATGCGTTTTGCAACGCCGACAAAAACCATAATCACCGGGCCCAACATATAATTTTTTAAAAGTCTTTTCAGCAACATTAGTCTCTACGCCCACCGTGTCTGGCGGAAAGCCACCAATTTCTTGGTATACCGATTTGCGAATTGCCATGATTGGCCCAGGAACCGCGTCAACTTCTTTTTCTTGATTACCCAAATTGTACAACGAAAGACCGTTAAAACTACTTTGTAAATCAAGAACCCATTGCGGCGGCTCTTGCTCAAAATGAGGTAAAATTTTACCACCAGCAACAGCACACGCTGGATGTTTATCAAAAATTTCTTCGATTGCTTCAAGCGTACCTGCATGCACAATGACATCATCATCAAGGTAGACCATAATCTGCCCACGCGCATGCTGAGCACCAGTGTGGCGCGCCCGCGTAAATGAGGTATTGCCCTCAAAGACATAGCGTACACGATCGCTATAACTATGGACTAATTCTTTAGTCTGATCTTTTGAATTGTTATCAACCACTACTACTTCATACGAAACCTTGCTAGCATGACTAAAGATACTCTCAAGAAGCCGTTTAAGCGATGCTGCGCGATTATGAGTAGGCACTAAAAGAGAAATTTTTGGATCAGTGGTCATGACAACTCCTTACTTTTCAAAAACAATCAACTGGCGAGTTTCGGGATGCGAGGGCAGAAGCGTTGCACGCGCAAAAAATTTCTTACTAACTTCAAGCACACGTTCTAGGCTGTATGTTTTTGGGGAATGCTGCAACAAATGACCAAAAAAGCCAGGATCTGTTGTAATCAACTGATCATTCAAGTCAACAAACTCAAGCACCAGCACTTTCTTGGTTAACAGCCCCAACACACGCATCACCTGCTCAATATTTTCATTCATGCCTAAAACTAAATGATGCACTAAGCCCAGACACAGTACAACATCAGACTGCAATCGATCGTGGGCCGGTAAAAAAAGCGGTGTATCATGCTGCTCAGAACCAAAAGCAAAACGCGACAAATCCTGGAATGATAAAAAGAGCGAAAGAATATTAAGCCCCTCTCCCATTGCAAAGCGATATAAGAAATCAACACATGATTCGTCGATATCCGTTGCAATAACGTTGGCACCAAGCTTGGCAGCCAAGATAGAAAACCAGCCCGTATTGGCACCCAAATCTAACACACTTTGCGGCTTGTACTGCTGCAAAACGTTATACACACCTCTTTGCTTTTCTTTCCATTCAGTTTGATTATCAAAAGAAAAATTCTCTTTTTTGCTTTCGTAATAAGCAACATAGCTGCCATTGCGCGGTGCTACATCAAGCTCTTGAATCAAAGCCAACACATCACGACAACAATCTGTAAACGACTTGCGTTCGGCCTGCGCAACAGAATAGTACAAGCGAGCGGTCTGCAAAACTGTTTGTACTTTTGAGAAAGAACCCTGCATACACACCACATCATGCCAGGTTGTTACAGGATTACCTCGATTGCACGCGTTATGCCACAAGAGCTGGCGCGCTTTTGCGTAATCTTTCCTGCTCATAACAATCAACGGAAAGAGAATATGAGGTAAAAACATCTTTTCAAAAATGACGTAATTAAATCCTTTTCCTTGAGGATCTATTTCTTTATACCACGCTTCTTTTGCTCGATTCTCTTTTTTGATTATCGATAAAAAATCAACAAAGACTGGCTTAGTACCATCAAACAAAATATTTTCTGGCAAGGCATCTTTGAGGGTTAAACCATAAGCATCTAAATCCAAAAAGAGCTGCACGTGAAAACGTGCAGCATCTTTGAAGGCACTAACTGCCCACTCACTTGAATATGAGATGGCTTGCTTTTCATGGCTCAGACAGCCAACATCATCAGCTTGTTGTGTTTTGACAATACCTATTTTTTCTAAATTATGCTGCTGGTACTGTTGCAACAATGATTGCGCTTCTGGCCAGTAAGAACTATCAATTTTTCTTATTACCTGATACTCAGCGTCATACACCGTGCCTTGAGCATCATGGCCAATAAGACGCCTGTGTTGTGAGGAAATCATTTTTTTCCTAACGTAACTAAAAATTAGGCCAACAATCTGCAGAAATAATTGGTTTATGATTTATTATCGAATCACAAACATAATCAAACATCTTATTATTACCTGGTTTCAAAGCATCAGCGCCTGAAAAATTCAAAACGTTATGATCTGTTAATGAATAATTAAAAAGATCGAATTTTATTGAATAAACAAAGTGGTACAAATAAAGAAATTTTCTTGCCTGCTGCTGGTTATTAAAGCGTTCTTGAGAAGTTATCAAATTTCTAGCTAAATCTTCTAACAAAGAAAAATATTCTTCATAATTTTTGGGGTCATACGTAAACCCCTTTTGTGAATATGGAGCGTGACCAAGCGTTACAACCGGCACCCCTGCGCAAGCCATTTCAATACCAAGTGTTGTAGTAAAAACCAATCCCGCAGTAATATAATCAAATAAATCATATGCCTGAATATTAGTATCTGGCCTTAAACAAACAATATTGCTCGTTAAGTTTAAACCTAAACAAAAATCGTACATTCCCTGCCGCGTTACAGGAAAATATTTATTCCATTCTCCAGGATGCGTTTTTAGGATCAAGTTATACTCTGGCTTTTTCTTAAAAAACTCAATTACCTTCTCAAGCCAGCTTGGCATTGACCCAAAGGCTTTAGGCACTTCTAAAGCAGCGGCATCCCATATGATATTAATCGGCAATAGATATGTTGGTTTAGAAAAATCAATATGACTCAATGATTGTTGCACGACTTTTTTCACACAAGAAGAAGGATTTGCTGTATTAACGTTCATATTAACGCCAGTCTTCCCTTTCTTCAAATATTCTTCAATAAGAGTCTTTTCCTTTTCGAGAAGTTCTCTATCTCGCCAACCTTCCCATACACTTGAAAAATCAGTGGGCACAACATCCGCATTAAAATTATAACACCAGGTATTACGTACATAACCAATAGTTGAATTAAAATATGGAATATTTTTTCTAGCCGCTATTATCTTAATAATAGACCATGGATAATAAAAACTACCATTCGAGTAGATAACATCAGGCGCTATATCGTCAATTGCTTTTTTTAAAGCTTCGATCATCAGAATAATATTAAATAAATATGCTTTTAATTTTTTCTTATAATCGTTAACACATTGAATATCACCAACAAGTTCATTATTTTTAATAATATCCACAATCCATTTTCCAACAGGCATAGCATCATATTCCCAGTATGCGTAGTCAATAAGACTATAGTTTTGGCACATTTCTCGAATAACTTTTTTTTGATTTTCAGAGATATAGTGACTTAACTCCAAAGGAATAATATTAAGCCACTTGTGCCATAATTCATCATCCGCATCTTGAATAAGTTTACTATTTTTTTCAAATTGTTCTCGATCATGCTCAGGATCGCCGTTATAACTGCCCCAAATGCCACCCATTACACTGGTCTCGCCTTCCTGAACCCTACCTTCAATCAAAGGTATAATTTTTACGCCTCGCAATCTAAGGGCTTGAGCCAACATCCAATCGTGAATACGATTGACTTCACAGAAAGAAAATGAAAGCGCAAATAAAATTTTTTGCTGCACCTGTTCTGTTGGCATACTACTTACTAATGCATCAACCTGTTCATTAATTTTATGAATTTTTCTTCGTAATTCACAACGTTTTCGACTGCGAAAAAATTGCCTAATTCTTTTACTTGCATTCAAAACAGTATTTTTTAGTCCAAACATTACTCTCTCTTACTACTCTTTTTTTACATTATTACTCAAATAACTTGCACCATTTTTCAACCAAGGTATCACTCATTACAAAATCACGTCCAGCCATAATACCATCACAAATAAAATCGATAAAATCGTTATTTCCAGGCAAAAGCATATCAACTTGATCAAAGCGGAAATAACGATTTTTTGAATGTTCTACAATATCAAAAGGAATTTGACGTTGTAAAAAAAAGCAATAGGCATATTGACACGCTAAATTTCTTTCATAATCGGTAAGTAAAGGCATGTGTACAACACGTCTTAAAAAATCATGATAATCTTTTTTGTTAAACGAATCGTACGTGAATCCCTTCTGACCATAATGAGCTTGACCAACAAGAATAACAGGCTTACCCATTAATAAAATTTCAAGCCCAGCAGTTCCACAAACCGTAACAGCTCCATCAATGAGTTGATAAAAATTAAGGGGACTTATTTCGTCATGCATAGAAATTATCTTTATATGCTTTGGCAATAATGGAAAATTTTTGTTAATAAATTGCTCAAGACCACTCTGCGGGTTTTCCCACACTTCGGCAGGATGAATTTTTATTAACCATGTTACATCTTCAATAGAACTAATTTGAACTATTGTATCAAAAATCCACTCATTAAAATTTTCATACGGCATTGGAACATAATCACCAACATTATCCCAATTAATATGACAAAAAATACCCCAAACTGGCTTGTTTGGATCTATTTTATAATGTTCTTTTAACACTTGAATATCATCTTGGTAGACGCCAAATGACTTCATATCAAAACTTATTTGTTTCTTATAGCGATTCGACAAAAATTGATCCAAGCGTTTTTTTTCAACTTCAATCAAAGGAACAGATTTTCGTTGCTGCCAGGCTTGAGTACTAATGCTATAAAAATCGATAGGCTCACTAGTAATCTGCTTAAAATAAAATTGATAGGGCATATATGAAGACATCCAAGCAGTAACGGGAATATTTTGCGACAATGCATTATGTAACGCCGGACCCCAATCAACATAAGTCCCATGAGACATAAACAGTTGTTTTGGTTGATACTGTTTTATTGCAGCACGAGACGCTGCAGCAACAAGCAACCCCGCATACGTATAATCCAATAAAACATCAGTACGTTCCTTAATATCATGCCCACGAGAATAACGGATAAGCGCTGATAAAATATTTTTCCCAATATTTACCCCCTCATATACCAAAGTACCCACCGTTTCCCAAGTAACGGCCTGCGCTTGGCGAAAAAGAAAAGCTCGATCATCATGAGTAATAAAATCTCCAACAAATGAATACGGCAGACCAAGCGAATCAAGTACCGCTGCACATGATTGTTTGCAATTACTGCATCGTTTTTCTTTTTTTGAACATTGATAGTCTTGGACAACTTCACGCCGCACGCACGCGGGCAATGTACCATCACAAATAACTAAATGAACATTTACGCCACGAAGACGAAGAGCAAGAGCAACAGCACCTTCAATATTAAGCAACAACGACATACCACCAGTAACCCAAAAAAGTACTCGGTCAGCTTTTTGTGTAACAGGTATTGCCAAAGAACTCTTGTAAAGATTTGCTATCTGATTTCGTTTGTATTTTTGCTCCTGATAATCACGCAAAAAAACAGATGCCTTCTTCTTAAGCCCCAAAAACTTGCTAAAAATCATAAAGAAGCCTCAACATAGTCAGCTCTTTTATTTTTTTTAAGTATTGGATTTGTTGAAACCGGCAACAAATTTAATGCAATAAGATGGTCAATAAAAGTGAATAAATGAAGATCTTGATAACGACGCGCAATCAGCTGAACACCAAAAGGCAACCCTGAAGGCGCGGTAAAAACAGGTGCACTCACAACAGGAACATACGTCATAGTCCACATCAACGCAGGATCTGGCAACTCTATTTCATAACGCAACGGCGCTTGGCCAGCAGTACTTAGCGAAACAAGTACATCATACTTTTCAAAGACCGAATCAACCAAACTAACCATTTCACGCTGTTGAACTAAAGCTTGCTGATAATCTTGAGAAATAATTGTTAAGCCATCTTCAATGAGCTCAACCATTCTTTCAGATACTGATTCTTTTTGTTTAAACTCTTCTTGAAAATAGTAAGCAAGTGATCTGTTATAAATTATTCGGTGAATGTCATGAGCTTTGTTCAACTGCTCGGGCAATTGAATTTCTTCAACAGAAACCTCATGCCCCCCAGCTAGTTTTTGGACCCAATCAATCATAGCCTCTTGAGCATAATTGTAAGCATAATTCCACGTGTGCGTACGCACAAAACCTACACGCCATGGCCGACTCCGAGGCCCTTTCGGTACACAATAATTATCCAAGGCTTCATAAATAAATGGATAATCTTTACCAGAAACTCTGAGCGCATTTAAAACATGAGCCAAATCTTGCGCATGACTCACAAAAAAACCTACAGAATCCAACGTATCAGTCGTCTTTAAAATACCAGTACGCGGAATAAGCCCAAAAGATGGCTTTACACCATAAACACCACAAAAGCTTGCTGGCCTGACAATTGAGCCTGCCGTCTGCGTACCAAGCGCAACTGGAAGCATACCTGTTGCCACAGCAACGGCAGAGCCGCTTGAAGAAGTTCCCGGAGAAACAGCAAAATTGTGGGGATTTTTTGTTTCACTCAACGCATGAACACCAAATTCAGCCGATGATGTTTTGCCTGGGATTATGCCACCAGATCGCTCAACATGGTACACAACACGCGCATCATTTCCTGGAAAAAATCCTTGCCACAAAGCACTCCCCATTTGCGTCTGAAAACGAGTTGTATTAATAATATCTTTTATACCAACCGGAATGCCTTCAAACGGTCTTGAGTATCCTTTTTGAATATTTTCTCGCGCCAAGTAAGCTTGTTGCAAAAAATATTCTGCATCAAAGTGTTCCCAAGCATGCAACGTTGTGTCAGTACTTTGCACAAAACTAATAATTGATTCAGCAACATAAACAGGATCTAAAAGATTATCCCGATATGCCTGAAGCGTTTGCTGAATACTATAATCTAAAAAAAAACCATGTTGCATGGTAACCACCAGTTCTAAATATTTTCTTTGTTGGTTTTTTCAATCAATTCTTCCACAAAAGGCTTCACCGATTTCCTATGCTCTTTGTTTTTAAAATGAATTGGCATAGCAATTTTCCCCAGTTTTTTTAAGCGATGACCTTCCATAATTTTATGAAATTCATCTTCAGTTAGGCCGGTAATTTTTAGGTAATAATCAAGCGCATCGGGCCTGAGCGAATCATGTTTTTTTGCCAGCTCAAAACCCTCTTCACGCGTTAAAAGACCTGCTCGCACATCTACACTGGCATGAAAAGTTCCACGGCCATAGCCACGCTTGAGATAGCACGTAAAGTCATGAACACCTGGCATAATACACTCAGCACTTTTATAACGCTTATACGTACCGTCAATATTAGTTTCTTTCCAAGCGTAGTTGTCACGCACAAATTCCATTTGGCGCTCATCATCCCAAAAAATATAGTCTCCCAAATGAATACCATGAACACCAACTTTTAAGCATTCTTCTGGTGTTGGATTTTTGAACGGCGCCATATCTTTCATGGTCAAATAATCACACACCATTTCTTCTGGTTTGCGCTTAGCAGAAACAGAAAGAAAATAATCTTTATCAAACTGCAAACGCTTACATTTGTATGAAGCGCGTCCAGACGACTCAGATATCGACTCACCCCAAATAAGCAGTGGTATTTTGTATGCAACGGCTACTTGCAAAGGAAATGCACCAACACCGGCATGACAATGCCAACACGCATCACCAATAGCTTCAAGCGAGCGACGAGCAGTACGGTTTACCAAGCTGCGATTTGGCGTAAACATAATGTGATCAACATTAAATTTTTCAAGCGAATTCAAAAGGTTGTACATGCCCGTACCACTGAACCAATTGTGGCTAAACGTAACAGCCAAAGGCTTCATACCATAAACTTTTGTGAGGACATGAAGCTGAAAAGTGCTATCTTTACCACCACTGATAGGAATTATGCAATCGTAGTTATCGCCAGATTTTGCTTTTGCATCTTCTAAGATTGCTCTTAAATCTTTTTCACGCTCCGCCCAATTAATGTGCATTTTCTCTTCAGATGAACGACAGGCCTGGCAAATACCCATCTCATCAAAATCAACGCCTTCTTGCGTTTCTGGAATGCAACAGCGAACGCAATATTGTAAATGTTGGAACGGAGGAGTACTATTTTGTTCGTTCATAATTTTTTCTTTCTAAAAAACAGTAGCGCTCTGCACTGCTGGTTGATTAAACTTTGCAAGAAATTCTTCACGCAGTAGACCATATTCAAGAATATCAACAAACTCTCCATGCTTAAACAGAGCTTGCCTTCGAAGACCTTCTTCTTTCATTACCATATAATGGGCAAGTTTTTGCATGGCAATATTGCGAACAGACGTTCCACAATGCACTCTGTGCAAATTAAGTTCCAAAAAACCATGCTTCAAAAGCATAATCGAAGCTTCTTTAGCATAACCTTGTCCCCATGAATTTTTATCACCCAAAATAATGGCATATTCAGCATTTCTACTAATATAATTAATATTTTGTAGAGCAATATTCCCAATATGCTTATCATTATCTTTACGAACAATAGCACATACCAAAAAAGCTGGATTATCTGTGACCATATCAAGAAAACTCTGTGCTGCTTTTTTCCCATAAGGAAAAACGTGATGCGAATTAAAACGACACACATCAGCATCGTTAAGCCAAGCAATATAATCATCTTCTAGATCTTGCTGACAAAGCGCTCGTAAATAAATTTTTTCGCCAATTAAAAACGGTGCATTCATAATAATTTTCTATTTTCCCAAACTTTTTCAAATGCTCGAACAACATCATCTAAATCCTGTTTGGTCATACCAGGACGCATAAGTTCATGAACAATCAGCTCGTGGTTGTGCATGCGCTCAGTAACTGGACATATGCCCGGAACATAAGAAGCTTCACCCCCTTGTGGTTGCAAAGTCCATGGATAATGCGAAGTTCCATACACCTGTTTTTTTTGATATATCGATTGAAGGTACAGCGGCTTAACATACCCAGCGTTAACTTTAACGCCTTCGGTTTCGCGCCACTCCGTCACCTCAAGTTCTGCTTTTACCGCATTAACAAATGCATCGCGAGAAATTCCAGCCAACAACTCGTCAAATTTTATAGCGTGAAGATAATAGGCATGCGTGCAATCCTGACGAACCTTTGGCATTGTTAAAGCAGGAATAGCTGCCAGTTTTTTTTCTAAATAAGTAACATTTTCTACACGCGCTTGAACAAGCGGCTTTAAATGCTTGAGCAAAGCAAGCCCTATAACTGCCTGCATTTCCGTTAGGCGATAATTAAAACCAATCATATTGGTAAAATGCGCATCACCTTTGGCATCAATCACTGCTTCAGCATGGTTACGAATAAGCCGCAACCGCTCTGCCAATTCGTCGTTATCAGTTACTACCACTCCACCCTCACCAGTGTGAATATGCTTGTGATAATTAAGCGAATAAACGCCCATATCACCCAATGTACCAGCACTTTTGTTTTTATATAAAGCACCTGGTGCCTGGGCACAATCTTCAATCACCAGCAACTTATGTTTACGTGCAAGCTCATTAACTGCCAGAGCGTCGTAAGGCAAACCAAAAAGATCAACAATAACAATTGCTTTAGTGCGCGGCGTAATGCGTTGCTCAATTGATGCAATATCGAGACAAAAATAATCTTTTTCTATGTCAGCAAAAACAGGTATTGCATGGTACACCAACGGTGCCACAGCAGAAGCAGACATACTGAACGGTGTTACGATAATTTCATCACCCGGTTCAATGCCAGCAGCACCAACCGCAGCATACAAGCCAGAAGTCGCAGAGTTAACTGCTATAGCATGCTTAACACCAAAATGAGCCGCCCACGCTTCTTCAAAAGCACGAACTTGTGGACCTCCATAAAAATCTTGATGCCATGCGCCAAGGTAGCGAGAAAGTACACCGGATCGTAAAACTTTCACAACAGCATTTTCAACCTCTTGATCAATCAAGTGGTAAGGAGGAAATTTTTTTGTTCGGATTTTTTGACCACCATGCACAGCCAATGGCGATATCGCTTTATATTCTTTTATTTTTTGCAATGTTTGAACGTCATTCATCTCTCATCTCTCCCCAGAGCAACGAATCTATAACACGCGCAACATTTTTTGCTGCTTGTTGAATAACCAAAAAACCAGTCACAGACATGGCTCTCTGATACATTACTACTGCCTGTAATGTAGCGAATAATTCTGTTTTATCCAAGATCGTTTTTATAAAATTACGACGAGAAAGAATAAAAGGATCTTCAGTCTTAAGGCCTATTTGCACACTCAAAATAGGTATATTAAGCAAAGCAGCTTCCAAAAGAAACATTGAAGACATCCCACACACCACATCAGACATCAACATCGCTTGCGCACCCGGAACAGCATTGTCAACGACCACTCTCAAGAACGGCGTATTTGGCAATACAACAAGATTATGGTAGTACAGCAGGTCTTCTTTGGGGTGTGGCCGTATTACCAAAACAATTTTTTTCTGAGTACATTGAGCAAGAACAGTCAATACATCAAGTATTTGTTGTAAAATTATTTGCTCAGTATAACCCAAATAATCAGTATCTTTATAAACAAGAGAAAGAGGCTCTGATGCAAAGGTAATAAGTATGTCTACCTCACCATACAAAGATTTTCTTAATGCCACAATATGATCATGCGATAATGTTTTTTTTCTCTCCTGAACAAGATCAAAATATGGCTGACCAGTAACTATAACACGGCTACCCGCAATGCCTTCTGCCAATGTTTGCTCGCGTGCATAATCGTCCATCACACAAATTTTTGATGGCACATACGCATGCGTTTTATGACCTAGGTAAGCCTCAATTTGGTCAATGCTATAGGCAGAAAAGCGAACACCATAATTCATCCACTGGTCAAGTATGGCACAAGAAGGAATAGTAAGCTTTTCGCAAGAACGCCAAAGATATTTTTCTGTTTTATCTGTTGCACTGGTACCCGTTACCACCACATCTGGCATTTCCTCAGACAAAAAATCGGTTACCGCTTGCTGGGTAAAATCAGAAATAACAGCAGCTATATTCTTACCGCTATAACCAAATTCTTGATAGCGCTTGAGCGCCATGTTCTTGCCAAAAAGCACTATTTCGTATTTTTTTTTCAGAAGATCGATTAAAGGAATAATGGTATTTGCCCCACCAGGGTCATGCGCGAAGAGGAGTATTTTCTTTTGCATGGGAATCCTGCGTACACAACTTCATAACAGCATAAGCATCATCAAGCGTACAAGATAAACGTTGTTGGCAAGTCAAAAAATGAGCAATGTTATCGGCAGCACCATATAAAGCCTGCGCCAACGAAGAAGACTGCTTATTCGTAAGCACAAGATTTGAATAGCCTTGAAAAAGCGTACTTGGCAAAACGGCATATTCTTCAATACAAAAGCCGCTGTCTACAATACGCACCCGTCTCTTTTCAAACAAAAAATCCATTTCAAAAATGGTAAACAAACGGCAATCAACTGGTTGTAAAAAAAACAATGCATCATAATCTGCCAAGTGCAATTTTCCCATAACGCTGGGGTCATCGTCATAATAATCAAAAACTTTTTGTATGCAATCAACCGAAGTTATGTCCCCCAACAAAAACCTCACAAAATCAAGCATGTGCGAACCGTTGTGCAAGAAGCCCTTGCCATAATACCCCGTACCGGCAATAAAACGCCCAAATTCTCCAGCGTGCACTCGCCGCCGCATTTCATGAAACTCAGGTACAAAACGCCGCGAATAATTAACTAAAATGGGAATACCTGCCTGCGTATACAATTGCCTAATCTTATACGCCTGCTCAAGCGTTTTGGTGAGCGGCTTTTCAGCAAAAACAAGTCTAACGGGATAGCGTGCAAGTTGCTGAAGAATATCATAATGCGTTTGATCTGGCGTTGCAACACACACAACGTCGATACTACGCACCGAAAAGGCTTGCTCAAGTGAGGCAAAAAATTGCGTACTCCACCGCTGGGCAGCTTGCTTGGCACAGTCAATGTCAGCATCAACAAAACCAACTAGCTCAAAAGCTGGATGCTGAGAAAACGCATGCGCGTGGGTAATAATATGACTGTCGCTGGGAGAATCAAAAAAAGCACCTATCCGGCCAGCGCCAATAATTAAAACTCGATACTTCATTTATCCAACAAGATTATTAATAACTTTGTATTTTAGTTCTGCAATTTTCCAATCTTCAAGCGAATCAATGTCTTGCACTTCAAGCTCAGAAAGCTTTATTGCCATAGTATTTTTGGCAAACAACTGTTTTTGCTCGAGAAGACTTTGCGATTTCATGAAGTAAAACTGCCCACAATCATGATAAACAGGTTCTAGATCTTGCGAACGTTTATTATAATTTTCTGGCCACAACATACTTAATTTGTCATCGTCAACCCGCACGGCTCGCTGAACCGGATAGCTAAACCGCACCACCGGCACTACTGAATCAACTTTCGATTCAGTAAGCATGGCAAAGCCCTCTTTCAAGCGTTGCGCAGAAACAAACGGTGCTGTTGGCAATATGCAGCAAAAATAGGTAAAGTTCTTGCCTTGCTTGTGATACTCAAGCAAGACCTCTTCAATAACATCGGCCAACATTGCATGATCATCGGCATTAGACGCCGAACGAATAAAGGGAACCTGAGCTCCCACATTTTTTGCAATGTCTGCAATTTCCACATCATCAGTAGAAACCATAACTTCATCAAAACAGCCTGCTTGCAACGCAGCCTGAATTGAATAGCTTATAATCGGCTGGCCCAAAAAAGATTTTATATTTTTTCTTGGAATACGCTTACTACCGCCACGAGCAGGAATAATAGCAACACATGAGTGATTATTCATCACACAACTCCCTTATAAATCTGCGTGTAATAAACCATCACCACAAACCTTAGCAACCTTTAAAGACTTGCCTAAAACTGTATCTTTTTCCCAGGGACTAAAGGCATCTTGAGGAGCTGGGCGCAAATATTCAACATCATGCTCGGTAATTATTTCGCCAGCTGCCATATCACGCTTAAAGCGAATGCACCGACGTTGTAAAACAACCGATTCTTGCTCATTTGCTTCAACGCGCTTCACGCCATCACCAAGGGCATATTCTAACTCTCTGGTTCTATCAACCATATCCCGCCAGGCTACCGGACTCATTGAAAATAGATGGTCGGGGCCAATTCTGTTGTTATCATCAGTAAAATGCTTTTCAATAACGCGAGCACCAAGTGCCACCGCACCCAGTACCGTTGCATGGCCAGGCGTGTGATCTGAAAGTCCCAAAATCATGCCAGGAAACGTATGCGCATACGTTTTTAGAACATTAAGATTGATATACTTAAAATTTTCTAAAGAGGCTGTGTAATTAGTATTGCACTGCATCAAAACAATTTTTTTGTTGTGCTTTATAACAGCAGTAACAGCACGTTCAACTTCTTCCATGCAAGAGGCACCCGTTGCCAAAAAAACAGGCTTATTTTTTTTTGCGATAGTTTCAATAAAAGGTGTCCACGTCACATCACCAGAACCAATTTTAAAAGCTGGAGCATACTTGTCCCACAAATCTACCGCATCATAATCATACGGCGCCGTAAAAACAGTTATCTTTGCGTCATGCGCAGTTTTTACTAACTCTTCAGTCCATTCACGACGACATTCATTTTCTTGATACGTTTCAAAAACAGTTTTTTTCCAGGTAGCTTGATGACTAAGTTGGCGACCCAAGCTCTTAAAACCATAATCACTCACAATACCATCGGCTATGAAGTGTTGAAATTTTGCAACATCTGCACCAGCCTCTTTGGCTAAATAAATTAAATCTTTTGCTCGAGAGAGATCGCCATCATGATTTGCTGCAATGTCCGCTATAAAATAGGTAGGAGCAGTAGCCGAAACTTCGCGATCATCAACAAAAAATTTATTGTCGTATTTCATCAAATTTCCTTGTAGCTTGCATAATTAAACTTTTGAGTACGGCATCTTTGGTTGGTAATTGATAACCAAGAATTTCTTCTGCCCGGCCAACATCTAAACCAAGACTTTCGGCACGAACAACCCCCTGATACGAACTTTTAATAACGCTACCAATAGTTGCTTTGGTAAGAGATTTTCCAAGACCGGTTGATAAACCCAAAATAAAATCTTTTTTACTTGAAACATCTCTACAAGCAAGATTAATAACACCAGAAACATTATTGTTTAAAAGGTCAAACAACACTTTTGAAAATTGGGCAACATCAATACTTGAAGTATAAAAATCATCAAAAAGAACGCATGGTTCGTCATTTTGTATAACCTTAAGCGCCCACTCAACAAAGGTAGGGCTATTTGGCTGCTGACGAAAGCCAACAATATTTGTTCGTACAACAAGCGCATTATCATATGCTAAAGCCAAACACTCGGCTAAATATTTGGTTCTAGCATACTCATTAAGCAAGACTATTTTTCCGTTTTCATCGTGCTTACTGTCAATCCCGCCAGTGTAATAATGATCGGTAGAAATATGAATTAAGCGAATAGCATACTTACGGCACACATTTGCCAAAATTCCGGCAGGCCGCGTGTTAACCCGGTACGCAAGGCCAGGGTCTTGCTCGCATACTCCCAAATTTACTAGAGCTACGGTATTAATTATTGTAGTAGGCCGATAGTCATCAATTAATTTAGTCAGTTTGGCATCATCGCAAATATCAAAAAGAACGTCTGCACAACCCGAATCTGCCATACCCAAAGCTTCAAGATTACGATCTTTTGCTTCTTTCATAAGAGCTTGACCCAACATACCCGTTGAACCTAAAACTAATAATCGCATTACAACGTCCTCACCCAACCATCTGCATACCGTTGGCAAATAGCTTCTTTTCTATCGTTTTTAAAAAAGCAACATCTTGCTCAAAATCAGCCAAGCTGTCTTGATATTTTTTTTCAGTTTCAATCGTTAGCAAACTATTTGTCGGATATATCGAAAAAATTTTACCCAAATCAAACGTCCCTGCACCAAAGTGCCAGTGAACATCGTAAACACCCTTTTGATCGCCATCAGTCAAGTGATACATAGTCGGCTTAAGCTTATTAAACTGATTAACAAAATAGTAAGGTTCGTAGCCCAAAGCATTAGCTGCACAAATAGCATGTCCGGCGTCAAGGCAAAAACCAACACCAGAAAATTCCATAACTGCCCTTATATGCTCTGGCAAATAACCAACAGCGGTCTGGCCATTGCCCAATTCTGGTACGATATGATATGGTTTATTTTCAATTAACATGCGTTTATCAAAAAATTTCTTAAATTGCTCAGCTGTCTGCTCAATGTTTCCACCAACGCCAGGATGTACCACCACAAATAACGCACTCAAAGAATCGGCCCAACGCAACGATTCGCTTAAAATCTTTTGATTGCTTTGTTCACATTCTTTTTTAGATAAATTGAGACCATGCGCAAAATGTGGCGCATGAATAACAAACGGAATATTTAATGAAGTCCATAAAGAAACATAGCGATCAAATGAGCCAGGAACTGCATAAAGCTCAATGTACGAATAAAGCCCTTGCTCATAAAGTTTTCTTGCATCGTTAATATATCGCTCATTAGTTGACCAAACTTTTAGACCAAATTTATACATGTTCTAACTCTCCATTCGCTCAACTAACCGGACTCAAATACTGCTTGTACAACAACGTCTCAAGCGCTACACCACCAAAGACCGCAAAAAGCGCCTCTTGCGAAGCAAAATAATGAATAATTTCATCGTCATCAAAATTAAGCTTGCCAAGCTTGGTACGTAAATTTTCATAGTGAACCGACTCTTGCCATTTTTTTTCAGGATCAGCAGCAACGCCCAACAGTTCATTGCCGGCAAAGCAATACTGCGCGAGCACTTTCATTTCGTTGGCCAGCGAACCGTGCGCAATAAGATAATAGTACTTTGAAAGCGTACGATAAAACGGAAAACGCTCAAAACAAACTTTAAACCAATTTAGGCAGTAACCAACAAAAACAAATTCGACATGGACATCTTTTATTGCACCAGAAAATTGCTCTTCAAACATATCTTTTATTGTCCAAATTAAATCTTCATCAAGAATAAAGATATAAAGCTTGGAACACTGATAACCATTATCGCGGAACAACTTAAAACTGCGCAAGCCCAAAAACGCCGACTGCTCGGTTGGTGCAAACATGAGCGCATCGGCCCCTTCTTCTTTTTTTTCAGGCAGCATAATGTGACGCTTGCCATACACAAATTCAAGAAATGCCTGTGCTTTTTCAAGCGAGCTGAAGCGATATCTGAGAGGCTTTCCTGTTTCGTAATCAAAAATAAACGAATGAAAATAGGGTTTTATAGCGTCGTAAACATCAAGAATGTTTTCTGAAGCGGGAACAATATCCATAAGTTTGAGTGCTTCTTGCAAAAAAGCGCTTGGCTTACCTTGCTGACTAAATAATGAAAGCTCTATTTTTGGTTTTTGCGCTACCAATTTTTGCAAGTCAAAACGGCCAAAGACCCGCTGAGATTGTAATTGTTCGGGTTGTTCGTGGGCAGAGTTTGCTGCGCAGAAGCAAGTGTAAAAGAGAAGTACTATTCTCAAAAAAATACTTTTTTTACTTTTCATAATTTTTCTTAATTTTTTATCTTTTTACAATCTCTGTTTTTTATTTTCCAACACATCTCGTTTTTTTCCAAAGGGGTATTGCGACCCCTTTGGGATGGCGCACTTGGGCTGGTTGCCCAAGACCCACTTGTCGCACCGAATCGCTGCAACCGCGCTTACGCGCTCTGTGTGCTCACGGTGCTTAGCAGTACGATTAATTATACTTTTCATGATTCTAATTCCTATTTCATTTTCAAATCCCGTTCTCCCTGAGGAACAACTCGCAGAGTTGTGTCTCGAAGGGCCCGCCCATCAACCCGAGGCACCCTTCGAGACGCTCTTCGAGCTCCTCAGGGAAAACGGGGAGGGGTAACATTTTTTCAAATTTCAGAGACACTTCGCAGCTCCCCCGATCGCCCTGAGGAGCGCTGCGCAAGCAGTGCGTCTCGAAGGGCCCGAGTACCCGACGTAGCATTAGCGAAGACGGGTGTCTCGAAGGGACTACAAAGAATCAATCATCGTGCGCATCTGATCAACCGTAAGCCATTCATTATTATTCCCGCTGTGATACTCAAAATCTGGCGCCACCGGACGCGCATTTTTATGCAATGAGCTAGTAGCACCCATTATTTTATATTCAGGCTCTATCACATAATAATCATCATATTCATACGTATGGCGCGCATCTTCGCTGGTTATCATCATTTCATGAATTTTCTCACCAGGCCGAATGCCAACATTGCGCAATGAAATTGCCGGCGCAATTGCCTGCACCAAATCGGTCACGCGCATTGATGGAATTTTTTTTACAAAAAGCTCGCCGCCTTCCATAATTTCAAACGCTTGCAAAACCATTTCTACCGCATCTTCAAGCTTAAGCCAAAAGCGCGTCATGCGCGTGTCGGTAATGGGCAACTCATGCGCGCCTGATTTAATTAAATGCTGAAAATAGGGAATTACCGAGCCACGACTACCGGCCACATTGCCATAGCGCACCACAGCAAAACGCGTTTTGTAAGCACCGCTGTACACATTGCCTGCAACAAAAAGCTTGTCTGAACAAAGCTTGGTAGCACCATACAAATTTATGGGCGCACAGGCTTTGTCCGTACTTAATGCAATAACTTTTTTAACCTTGCAGTCAATTGCCGCATCAATAACATTTTGCGCACCAAGAATATTAGTTTTTACTGCTTCAAAAGGGTTGTATTCGCACGACGGCACTTGCTTGAGAGCGGCAGCATGAACAACAATATCAATGCCGTCAAAGGCACGATACAAGCGCTCTTTGTCGCGCACATCACCAATAAAAAAACGTAATTTTTTATTGCCACGAAATTCAGGTCTGTTGGACATAATAAATTGTTTATATTCATCACGCGACAAAACTACGATGCGCTCTAGATTTGGATAACGTTGTAAAACAATTTCAATAAAAGCATTACCAAAAGAGCCTGTCCCGCCAGTTACCAACAATGAACGTGCCGATTTCATAACTTCCCTTCTCTCTTTTTTTTCATTCCTACTCACATGCGTTTTTCTGCCTGCGCTACAATATTATGCACCAATGTCGTTGGATTTTTATAAGCAGCGTACGCGGAAAAAAGACCCTCTTCAAGGCTTACGCGTGCTTGCCAACCAAGCTTGTTAATACGCGCGACATCAAGCAGCTTGCGCGGCGTGCCATCAGGCTTGGTGCTGTCCCAATGAATGGCACCTTTAAAACCTACAACTTTTTTTACTATCTGCGCCAAATCAGTAATTTGTATATCAACACCAGCACCAATATTTAACAGCTCACCAACATCGCGGTACGAATGATTTTGCATTAAAAATATGAGCGCTTGTGCTAAATCGTCCACATACAAAAATTCACGGTATGGCGTTCCACTTCCCCACAGGGTTACACCCGCTTTAGTAACGCCCAGCTGACCCAGCAAATCTACCCAGGTTGCCGCTTGCACTTCAAAGCCAACCGGATACATCAGCAAATCGCGCTCAACCTCTGCCATTTTACCCGCACTCAACAACTTGGCAAGATGAAACTTACGAATGAGAGCCGGTACCACATGCGATGTTTCCAAATTAAAATTGTCACCTGGTCCGTACAAATTGGTAGGCATAACCGAAAAAAAATTGGCACCATACTGCTCGTGATAATAACGACACAATTTTATGGCCGCAATTTTGGCAACGGCGTACGGCTCATTGGTTGGCTCAAGCGGGCCAGACAATAAATATTCTTCTTTGAGTGGTTGCGGTGCATATTTTGGATAAATGCACGAAGAGCCAAGATTGATTAATTTTTTAACACCAGAGCGATGCGCTGCATGAATAACGTTGGTAGCAATCGTCAGATTATCGTACAAAAATTCTGCTTTGTAGGTTTCGTTGGCAAGAATGCCGCCCACTTTGGCTGCTGCTAAAAAAACATATTCCGGCTGTTCTTGCTCAAAAAAAAGCTCTACCGCACTTTGTCTGCGTAAATCAAGCTCATAAACTGCACGTGTGACAATGTTGTGGTAACCCTTACCCTGCAACGTTTTAATGAGCGCTGAGCCAACAAGCCCAGCATGCCCGGCAACATAAATTTTTGAAGAATGCTGCATAAGTACCTATCCAACGGTATGTTGTTGAAATGAAACATTGTGCGTTGTGTACGAAAAATCTTTTTGTTTGCAGGCGGAAATACCCGCACCAACCGGTACAAGATCAGCAAATTTTAAATCATAGTCAACCATAATATTTACCAGCTCTTCAAACGAAACACGCGGCTGCCAACCTAAATTTTTTTGCGCTTTGCTAATGTCAGCTTGTAAAAAATCTACCTCGCACGGTCTAAAATAACGCGGGTCAATGTGGATTATTGCATCGCCCGTTTTAAAAAAGCGCGCCCAGGCACTCGTACAACTTTTAATTAAACCTTTTTGTAGCACGCCCTCGCCCCGCCACTCAAGCTCTAAACCGGCGTACGCAAAAGCCTTTTCAACAAATTCTTTAACAGAATGACTGCTTCCCGTGCCCACAACATAATCGTCTGGCTTACCGTCTTGCAGCATTAACCACATCATTTCAACATATTCTGGCGCAAAGCCCCAGTCGCGCTGTGCATCGAGATTGCCCAAATACAAAACGTGCTGCTTGCCCGCAAGCATGTTGGCTACCGCTCTGGTAATTTTGCGCGTTACAAATGTCTCGCCACGGCGCGGACTTTCGTGATTAAATAAAATGCCATTACAAGCAAACATATTGTACGAAGCACGATAATTAACGGTCATCCAATAACTATAAACTTTTGCAGCAGCATACGGACTTTGTGGTGCAAACGCCGTTGCTTCGTGCTGGGGCGGGCAGGCTGAGCCAAACATTTCTGATGATGATGCTTGGTAAAAACGTGCCGTGCTGCCACTGCGGCGCAGCGCTTCCAGCAAACGCGTGGTGCCAAGGCCGGTCACATTGCCCGTGTATTCTGGCATATCAAACGAAACTTTAACATGCGACTGAGCGCCCAAGTTGTACACTTCGTCGGGCTGAATTGAATAAATCAGTTGCGTAAGCACGCCGGCATCGCTTAAATCGCCATAATGCAAAAAAAGGCGGGGCTGCGCTTCATGCGGGTCTTGATAAATATGATCGATACGTTGTGTATTAAAACTTGAAGCGCGGCGAATGATGCCATGAACATGGTACCCTTTTGAAAGTAAAAACTCGGCCAGGTACGAACCGTCTTGACCGGTAATACCGGTAATCAATGCTTTCTTCATGAGCCTCTCCTTGCAGATGCATGGTTTTTGGTTGTTTCGAATGTAGCGCAATCGCACGGCGTTGTCCATGAGGCACAGATTGAAAAAATCTCATTTTTTTGAATGTCTTGAACTTTGCTGACTACTTTGAGTATTTTTTTGAAGTGGTTCTCATTTTTTTAAAAAATATCTTGAGAAGGAAAGCGGCAATGAAACGTCAAAGTATCTTTTTTTTGTTTTTTTTATCTATTGCTTCAAATGTGCAGGGCATGAGAGGTGGGCACCTGCCTCCGCCAGGCTTTCCAACGCCACCACCAAGACCAACTTCGCAACAATCAACTATGCCACCAGCTCGACCAACCTCTGTCTCTATGCCAACGTCCCCGGTACGCTCTGCCCAACCAATGAGCCCCGCTCATTCTCCAGCAAAATTCAGCACAGCTCCCCAACAACACCAATCAACTCCTTCCTCACCACAATCAAGACCAACGTCTTATCAAGCGCCAACCTATAAATTTCCCACCTGGAGAAACCCTATCGCGCTTTGGCAAGAGCGAAGAGCAACTTCGTACATGAAAAAACAAACCATAGATCCTAAATTTTCTACAGAAATGGAAAAACTCAAGGGCGCACCGGCAACAATACAAAAAAAAGGTCTTGAAGTTTTACAAGCAATCGAAAAAAATGAAGCTAGATTAGCAAAAATTAAACAAAACGAAGCTACGTTACTTCAAAAAATAAAAGATAACCCACGCTTGACTGAATACAAAAACAAACTTAATGATCGTATAACCAAATTCATCAATTATGTTGATGGTATAACCAATCCTTCTATTCCAAAAGATCAGCAACTTTCATATAAAGAACGAAATAAAACTTTACTTGATTTCGCAAGCGACAAAGATATTGCCATCATGAGAAAATATCAAAAAAACGATTTTTCTAGTGACGGATTTACCCGAGAAGAAAACTTTAAAATAAATAATTTAATCCAAAATTCACTCAATAAAGGCATTATTTCTAAAGAATTGCAAAAAGAACAGATGGAAGCTTCACGCATTAATCAACAAAAAAGATTCGCAGAAACTGAAGCAGCAAAATTGGCCGATCAACGCAAGCAACTATTTGGAAAACCCTCTGCTCAATAAATAAACTTAGTTAATATTAAACTATCTTGGGAAGGAAACGGTAATGAAACGTCCCAGTCTTTTATTGTTGTTTTTTTTATGCGTTGCTTCAAATGCACAGGGCATGAAATTTTTTAGACCATCTCCACCACCGCAAAATCCTGCATCAATGGAACCACAAAAACACTCATCACAACCACCAACGTCACGCCCTGCTCCACGGCCAGTAACACCACCACCAGCTCAAACCCCAAAAACCTGGTTGGACCGCTCGGTGCAATATCATGAACAACTAGCGAATATTAATAGAAAAGCTGCAACGGCTCCTTTTTGGAAAAAACCTTTCTATCAAACACAGGCATTTATTACCAAGCAAAAAATAAATTACGCAGGAAAACAAGCATTTGACAAAGCAATTAAAACTGGAAAAATTTCACCGCAAGAACTTACTGAACTCAAACAAGGCAACGCAACTAAAGATATGCAAGTAGCACGCTTTACAGCGCGGCAAGAATGGCAAAAAAATTTACAAAATATGCGCACTTTAAGCTTACAATCAGAAAAAGCACTCGATGCTGTACAAAAGGAAGGAAGCGTTTATTCACAAAAGGTGAGAGATAGGGCAGTACGAGCGGCAGAGGGTAAACTTTCTCCAGAAGAACAAAAACAAATTGGTACTTTATCAGCAGAAGAAACTGCGCTATTAAAAAAAGCGGCTACAAATATTAACCAAAAAATTGATCCAATGAAAGGTTTTAGTCCTGCAGAAATATCCGCTTGGGAAAAGATATCAGAAGTAAAACTGGGTAATGGCCTTAATGAGCAATTCAACACATTGCGACGAGAATCCTATAAGCTTTCAGACAAAGTTTTTGAAGCAGAAAGAATAGCAAGGGCTTCAGGAAAATCTTATGTAGCGCTATTCCCACAAGGTTCTCAAGTATCCACGCCAAAAATCACACAACCACAACCAGCTCCACATTCAACCATACCCACTACACCACCTTCACTTGCTTCACAGCCAGTAACACCAACTCCACCAGCAACAGCAGCACTCGCAAAAGAACAGCAAAGAAAAAAAGATGAAGAATATAACCAACGATTACTTGCAGAACAAAGCAAAATTCCACAAAAACTACAAAGATCACAAGAGCTTTTTCAACGAAATTATGAAGCCGAATTGCGCCAAAAAGCTGCCTCACGGCGAGAATTCGAAATGTTTAGCGCAAGGCAAACGGGAGATCCGAAATTAATTGCAAAAACTCAGGCAAAACACGACAAAGAAAGAGCAGCAGAACAACCAGCAATAGATCGAGCCAACGCCGAAATAGCAGCAGAAGCAGCGAGAAAAGCAGCAAAAAAACAGCCCGCTTCTACACTAGCACCAACACAACCGTAGCTTTAAATAACTTTACGCAGAAACAACGGGCGACGGTATTTGGTCGCCCGTAATTATTTGTCCACGGACCTGCATCACACACCCACCATCAACTTTATACACCACATCGCAACGCTCAATGGTGGACAAACGATGCGCAATAATAATTAATGTTTTGTTGCGATCAACTTGATAAATCTCGTCCATAATGTGTTCTTCGGTTTCGTTGTCTAGCGACGAGGTTGCCTCATCAAGCACCAGAACTTCAGGGTTGGCATAGAGCGCGCGCGCAATAGCAATGCGCTGCTTTTGCCCACCACTCACATTAATACCGCCCTCGCCAAGGCGCGTGTAAATGCCATCTTTGCTCATTAAAAAGTCGTACATACGCGCTTTTTTAAGCGCATCAATAATCATAGTTTCATCAAACGCCCGACCACACACCACATTTTCAGCCACCGTGCCATGAAACAAATAAACATCTTGCGGAATATAACCAATCTTGCGCCGCCAACATTTTAAATTTTCTTGCGTCAAGCGTACATCATCAACATAAACACCGCCTTTTTGCGGCACAAACAAGCCCATAATAATGTCGGCAATGGTGCTCTTGCCTGCGCCACTTTCGCCAACAAAACCAACACGTAAGCCTTTTTTTAAAACCAAGTTTACATGCTCAAGCACTTGTGCTTTGGGGCCATAAGAAAACGAGAGATTTTTAAGCGCAATAGCAGACTCAAAGACAATCTCTTTGTTGCCAAGCTCTTCATAATCATGATGTAAAAAATCATGCACCGGCTCCAAAACATGCTTATTAAACATCAACTGATTATAGCCTGTTACTAACTTGTTAATTGACGGTAAAAATCGATAAAAAGCAAGTGCATACATTGAAACCATAGGAATAACAAACTGCGCATCGTTATAACGATACACAACATACATAATGGCGCCAACCAATAACGAAAAACCTATAGTTTCTAAAATAAACCGCGGCAAAGCTTGCCATACAGCATTAACCGTATTGGCCCGCGCAAGACCTAATGTTGCGGTCGAAAAACGAGATTGAATAAGCTTATTGTTCGAAATAAGCTTTAGAAATTTAAAATTACAAAAAGAAGCAGTGTAAGAAACCGCCATTTGTTCAGAATATTTTTTACTTTCAAGTCCTGCTTGAGTAATTTTATGCGTAAAGGCTTTGAGGACAATAAGCACTTTAACAATAAGTACAACGCTCAACACCAGCGTCATCTTCCAATTCACATAAAAAAGCATGCTATAAATACAAACCACGGTAAAAATTTCTGCAAACATCATCAATAGGGTAGAAATTATCTGCGTAACATTCGACGAATATGCCAAGATAACCTGACTCATTGATGTTGAAGTTTTTTGCACAAAGTCACGATAGGTAAACTGCAAGTAACGCTCAAACAAACGACTAGCAAAATAGTGCTGGCGCATATGAGAAAATTTGTTGGTGTAATAAATATGAATAACGTTAAGACCCGCACGCAGAAGATAAAAAACCAATAGACTAAAGCCCAAAAATAACACCAACTCACTAGGCCGTGAAAAACCAAAAAGTGCCGAAAATTTGCCCAGAAAGCGACCCGTTAAAGCAGAGTTAAAATTAGTAGCAATAGAGATAAAAACCATTATTGCCGAAAGGCTTAATGTTTCAACAATAGAAACCAAAACCGAAGAAAGCAACAAAACAATAATAACTTTTTTGTCACGCCGCGTAAAAAGCTTACGTAAAACACCAAACAAAGAAACATTCATAGCAACTCTCCCACTCCTTTTCAAAAAGGACAAATTCGTTATGCTGTTTTTTAATAACCCCTCAGAGAAAGAGGATAGAATGGAGCATATCGCGTTCAAGAAAAAAAGAAAGGCAGCCTCATGAAAAGCCCATTGATCACGAATAAAAAAATTTTAGTAGCTGGCGGCGTGGGCTTTTTGGGCACCACGCTCTGCAAAAAACTGTTGGCAATGAACAATGAAGTGATTGCACTGGACAATCTTTACACCGGCCGACAAGACAATGTTACCTTGCTGCAAAACTACCCAGGTTTTAGTTTTATTAATCACGATATTATTGAGCCAATTGATATGTCTGCCGATCTCATTTTTAACTTGGCCTGCCCCGCTTCACCGCCGCATTACCAACGCGATCCAATTTTCACCACCAAAACAAGCGTGCTGGGCTCACTCAACCTACTCGAGCTTGCACGCAAAAACAACGCACGCATTTTGCAAGCTTCCACCAGCGAAGTGTATGGCGACCCTGAACAACACCCACAACCAGAAAACTACCGTGGCAGCGTAAACCCAATTGGTATTCGCGCGTGCTACGACGAAGGCAAGCGCTGCGCTGAATCGCTTTTTTTTGATTACAACCGCATGCACGGCGTTGCCATAAAAGTGGTACGCATTTTTAATACGTATGGCCCACACATGGACCCACAAGACGGCCGCGTGGTCAGCAATTTTATTATGCAAGCGCTTAACAACAAACCGCTCACAATGTACGGCACCGGCGCACAAACGCGTTCGTTTTGCTTTGTGGACGATTTGGTTGATGGCATAATTGCCATGATGGCAAGCCCGCAAGCCTTTACCGGCCCGGTTAATTTGGGCAACCCAACAGAATTTAATTTGCTTGAACTTGCCCAGATGATTATTGAGCTGACCGGCAGCACATCCAACCTTGTTTTTTTACCGCTACCGCAAGATGACCCGCAACAACGCAAGCCAGACATTTCTTTGGCGCAAGAAAAGCTTGGGTGGGTACCACGGGTGGCACTGCGGGAGGGGCTTGAAAAAACAATTCCGTATTTTGCACGATCCCTCGATACTTTTTCGCCCACCCTTCGTCCTTCGACAAGCTCAGGATGGGCGGGTGGGAAGCACAGCTATCTTGGAGTGGAGCCCTCAGTCCCAAGCTTGGCGAAGGAAACTCAGAACAAGCCAATCGAACATAAGGAAATTCAGAAAAACCTGTCTATCCTGTCCGTTCACCCTGACTCTTCGATAAACTCAGAGCTAAAGGCCAACTTGCCCTGCCCGGCGAAGCCTCGGCGAAGTCGGGTCGAAGGGTCTAACGAACGGGCGCAACAAGATGAGTAGCATCAACATCGCTATTGCCGCCGGCGGACGTTTTCACGCCTTTCAGCTCGCCAACCAACTTGCACAGCGCAACAGCCTGAAAAAACTTTTTACCTTTTATTACACAAAAAACGATCACGCACTGGTGCCCCCCCACCTCGTTTCAAACAACTTGTGGTGCCAGTTTATTGATACCTGCTTTTGCAGATTACGCTTGGCAAGCGTTATAAACCCATCAACATTTAACAACCTTAAAGATAATTTTTTTGACTACTGCATGAGTAAAGAAATACCGAAATTGGGCCAGCTTGATCTTTTTATTGGCTGGGCAAACTACACGCTTTACAGCGTGCCGGCCATAAAAAAAACCGGTGCAAAAATTATTATTGAATCAGGCTCGTGCCACATTATTGCACAAATGCGCATTCTGCAAAACGAGTATGCCAAGCACGGGCTCATGTTCCCGCCCATTAACCAGCGCGTTATTGAAAAAATGTTGGCAGAGTACGAGCAAGCAGACTACATCATGACGCTTTCAAACTTTGCCCGCCAAAGCTTTATTGAACAGGGAATAAAACCCGAAAAGGTTTTGTGCGTACCGTGCGGTATGGATGTTTCGTATTTTGCAGCACCGCAGCAAAAAAAAGACGCTGCAAAATTTCGCGTAATTTTTGTAGGTTTGACAGGCGTGCGCAAGGGCGTGCATTATTTGGTTGAAGCCTGGCAACGTTTGAACTTGCCTGCAAAATCAACTGAACTGTTGATTGTTGGCAATGTGCAAAAAGATTTAAAACAAGTACTTGCGGGCATGACAATTCCTGCCAACGTCAACTTTTGTGGCTCAACCACGCGTGAAACATTGCGTAATCTGTACCACAGCTCAGATCTATTTGTGCTGCCTTCACTTGAGGATGGGTTTGGTATGGTAATTGGCGAGGCCATGGCTGCCGGCCTGCCTGTTGTGTGCACCACAAGCACAGGAGCACCAGACATGATTACCGACGGTAAAGAAGGCTTTATGGTGCCGCCAGCAGACAGCGCAGCACTGGCAGAAAAAATTTTATACATTTATGAAAATGCCGACCAGCGATGCGCCATGGGCCAAGCAGGGCAAAAAACTATTCAAAACTTTACGTGGGATATTTATGGCGCTCGCGTTTTTGACATGTACCAAAAATTAATTTAATCGCTGTACAAAGATATTATTTCTCTATTTTACAAACCACTGCAGCAGGGGTAAAGATCTTATATAGTCATGAGACTCTTTAAGTATTATAGACTTTGCCAAATCCTCAACACTTAGTTTTTCTCTATCTAATAAAGGAAAACCTTCAACAGTTTTTGAAAAACAAACTATATGATTATTGATACACACAACAATAAACCACGTGCTTTCTAAATAAGCCTTCACCCGCCAAGGCCCAGACCCAAATAAATCTTGTACATCCGCAAAAGAAAGCTTGTGTAGCTTGTTATTCAAAAAATGTAGCCGCATACCATCATCATCAAGCGTTACAACATCATCAAAAAATTTATTCCTATCACGCGCAAAGAAGAGCGAATAGCCTTCAAAATCAAGTTTAAATTGAACGTTGTTAGCCTGCCAACCGGTACAATTAAAAAGGCAGTTGTCTCCATCTGAAAAAGCAATAACTTCATATTCTTGCATAGAGCTGTCTTGAGGAAAGAAAATGGTCATATTAAATTCGTTGCTCAAAAAAATAAAAAGACCATTTCGTTCTCGATATTCAATGACGTTATTCACACGAAACGTTTGTCCGGCTGGCGTGATAAAATCATAGTCAAAAGATCCCCTGAACAATGAACCAACACGTCTTACAAGAGGTTGAGTTATTTTGGTAAGATACTTACGCCATTGAAATGGCTGAGCTGGAACTTCTTGACTAGCAAGACAAAGATCAACTGCTTGATCAACTCGTAACGAAACTGTTTCTTGAGTAATCAAGTCATCATCAAAAAGTCCCCAGTCAGGCATAAAACCATCATCAAACTCTCTGGCCCCAGATGGAGGAGCTAGCTGTTGCTCACGCTGAAAATAAGCAGAATCTTTGCGCCAGTTGTGTTTGATACCCTTGCCGGTTTCAGAAGCAGCACACTGCAGATCAGCAAACGACAACAACAAAAAGAGCGCGTAAAAAAAAATCATATGGTAACCTTATTTTCAGGGTATTTTTTACTAAAAAACAATATTAAAAGTTTGAACGTGATGGACACTATAAACTCAATTTTGCTGGTAGGCAAGCAAAGTCAAACGGCTTATACCTACGCATCGTCATTTGAACGCGCTTTTCAAACCCTTGGTTATAACGTTGCTACATTCAACACCAAACACCATTTTGTTCCAAACTACAAACTGTTGACACCACTAAACAATTATTTGTGCAACCTCAAGCTGATTCGCGCAGTCAAACAACACAAGCCAGATCTTATCTTTTTTTTAAAAGCAGACACCATTACGTACAAAACACTGCGCACCATCAAGCAAATGTCACAAGCAAAACTGGTGCATTTTTACCCCGACAACCCCTTTTCGTTTTGGAACGGCAACTCAAATAAAAACGTCTTGCTTTCGCTACCACTTTTTGATGATTTTTTAATCTGGTCCAACATCCTCATACCAGCACTTGAAGCCGCTGGCGCTCAACACGTTTCTTACTTTCCTTTTGCGTACGACCAAACTATTTTTGAACAAGAAATAACGATTTCAGACCAGGAGCGCGCTAAATACGCTGCCGATGTCAGTTTTGTGGGCACGTGGGAGCCCGAACGGGCCTGGTGGCTCAAGCAACTGCATAAACGTATGCCACACATCAAACTAGCAATTTGGGGCAATGGTTGGCAGCACGAGCAATGCGGCCCACTGGGCGCGTGCATTAAAGGACCGGCGCTCTACCCGCCAGAAAGTCTCAAAGCTTTTCGCGCCAGCAGGATCAATCTTAATTTTATTAGAAAACAAAACATGACTTCGCACAACATGCGCACGTTTGAACTGCCAGCCAGCAAAAGCTTTATGCTCACGCAACGCAGCGTTGAGCAGGCTCATGCGCTTTTTGAAGAAAACCAATCAATTGTTTGTTTTGAAACAATTGATGAATTGGTAGAAAAGATAACCTTTTATTTATCGCACGAAGCTGCGCGCCAAGCAGTTATTGAATCTGCTTTTGTCCGAGCGCAGCGCTACCGGCTATCACAATCGATCAGCGAGTATTTGCTCAAGCTCGGCAAGAGAAAACCGCAGCCATAGTAAACTATCTTTGATAATACACAACCCCTGCCCATCTTCATCTTCGATAACCTCAACAGTAAGAACGCCAGGATAATCATCAGGAATGTCCACATCTTTCAAAGTAATCAAACCAATTGCAAGACGAGCATAAATAAGAAGTTTGCCAGGCTTGTAAAAAACAGTCCACTTACCATCTTCTGAGTTAAGTTGCTGCTCTAAACCCCGCGGACTTGGATCTTTTTGAAAAGCTAAACGTTTTTTTCTCGAAGGTCCAAACAATTTTTTAAACGGCATAACAAAAGACGCTGCACAAGAAGCTTGCGAAAAAAGAGAAGCAAAAAACAAAAATAACAAGAACTTTTTCATACGTATCAAACTACTCGCTTGCGTAACTCTTCTTCAAGCTCATCCCAAGAAAAAGAGATCCACAAGTCTTGGTCTTTATAAAGCTCTAAGACTTCTAGTCCAACGGCATTGCAGCGCCTAACAAGCACCAAATCCCCCGGTTTTGTATCAGCAGGAAGTTGGATTTTTTTCAAGAGATGACTATTCATACCAGAGGCATCTGCAGCAAAAAAAACAAAAAGATGCCCATGCCCAATAGAAATAGACCATCTTAAATCTTGGTCAAGATAGATACAGTCTTCCCACACATACGGCTGAACAGGATGTTTTTTATGAGAAGGCGTCGGCAGCAAAGTGCCTTGTGCCTGAGTCTTCATAATAGCCAAGAGTTTCTGTTTTGATATCTGATAGCAACAGAGGCTATCAACTATAACATACAGCATCTCAACACCATCTTCCTGTCCCTGTTCCAACTGCAACACAGCAGGACGCCCTTCACCAACGCCCTCAACTTTATGTGTCAGCATGGGACCATAAAAATCAATTCCCTTCTCAAAATACATTATCACAAGCGTTGTACCACTTAAACTGACACACCAGTGTCGATCTTGTGAATAAACAGTTTCCCCGCGGGGACTTATGCGAATAGCAGAATCTGATTTACTTCTCAGTGAGTTTTGTTGTTGCTTTTTTTTCGCCATAAAAGAAAAAAGTTTATCTACCGAAAAGGACTTGGGTATCTTCCCATTATCCGCAGCAGCAAAAAGAAATCCATTAGCACAACAAAACAACAACAGCAGCAAACATACTTTTTTCATGGCATTTACTTCGCAATACATTATATAAAATGGTTAAATCAAAAAGAAACGGGACGAGACCATAACCTATTCATACATTTTTTGCAACACCACACGCACATAATTTAAAGCAATAAAAGGTAGAACAGCGACAATAACCATCGACTGCGGGCCCTTCCAGGCAAACAAAAATGCCGCAAACGTGGCCAGCAACAAAATGCAGGAAGCGCGCACTACACGCTCACGCGGCGCACCATGCAGGCCAACAAAACCAGCCGGCGAGTAGACCGTTTGCAGGCAACCAACAACAAGAAGCCACAAAAAAAGCGTTGCATACAAAAAATGGCCATAAATATACTGCAGCCAGTCAATCTCGAGCAAAAACATGCACGCACCGCCCAGCAAAAAGCAATGTACTGCCAGCATGAAAGACTGTTCAGTTTTCTTAGTTTTGATCGCCACAACAACATAGATAAACGACAAAACCCCGCCCATCACAAACGCTTTCTGCCAACTACCCCACAAGCGGACCGACCATACAAAAACAGCAAGCGGCAGAAAAGTCAGTAAAAGCACTAAGCGATCATTATAAAATTTCTTAATCATGCTGATTTCCTATAAAAAATCTCAAAAATAATAAAAACTATCTATCTTTTAATATTTGTACCAAACCGACACAAACTTGTAAAAATAATCTTTTCGTTGTATCTATTTCTTATGAAGAAACCAAAAATTGCAATCATAACGCTGCGCAATCAGTACAAATATGGCGGTACGCACGCCAGCCAGCGGGCAGTGTTTAACTTTTGCAAGATATACTTTGAACCAACGCTTTTTTTCTTAAGCTTTGAAAAGGATATTTCGGCACATCTGCGCCCATTCAAAATGAGCTCGCGCAACAGAGCAGGTATCCACAACGGCATGCCGTGTGTAGAAATTGGTGCCCGCTGGGCTTTTTTGGAACCCGCGCACTACGCAGCAACGCTTGAACAATGGCAAGAAGCCCTGCAGGACTACGATTATTTCTTTGTCGTGAGTGGCACGCCAATTGCCGCACACCACTTAGCGCTCATGAACAAGCGCTTTGTTTTGTGGCCTGCCTCAACCTACCAACACGACCGCCAGCAACGCGCAGAAAAAATGCGGGGCTTAAGAAAGGTTATTGATCGCTTGGCCCAGCCCTGGATGCTTGCCATTGAGCGCTTGGTTTTGAAAAAAGTTTCGTTTGTGTGGCCGTTAAGCTCGTACACTCACCAGCTCATTAAAGACGTTGTGCCCAACTTTAATCGGCCTTATGCCGTGTGCGGCTTTCCTATCGACTACCAGCCGGCAGCACCAGGCACACCAACCAACGAAAAAATTATTATAGCCATTGGCCGCTTTAGCGACCCACGCAAAAATCCACGCATGCTTTTTCGAGCTTTTGAAAAAATTTATCAAGAGTGCCCCGACGCACAACTTTTTATTATTGGCAGCGAGCCGCATCCCTTTGACACGCTGCCATTTGTAAACAATCCATCGTTCAAAAATATTATTTTTACGGGCGAACTTGACCGCACCAGTTTGCTTGCTTTTTACCAACGCGCAACGCTCATGCTCATCTCATCGTACCAAGAAGGTTTAAACATTGCCGGCCTTGAAGCACTGGCTCACGGCGTGCCTGTCATTTCAACTGATTGCGGTGGCATTCGTGATTATGTGATCAACGACAAAACGGGGTATGTGGTAGAACTTGACGATGATACAGCAATGGCAGAAAAGACAAGCATGCTACTGAAAGACAATAAAAAAATTGAAATACTCAAAAGTGCGATCAGCACCTTTATGAAAAATAACTTCTCACTTGAACAAATTCATGCCATATTTAAAAGAGGCTTGCTTTGCGCTTATCCTGAGTTAAAGCCATGGTTTGAAAGGGTAGAGAAGGTGAATCATGAAGATACTCGTCATCAGCCACACGTACATTACACAAATCAACCGCGATAAGTGGAAAATTTTTGCACAAGATTATCCAAACATGTCGCTCACGGTTGTTTTCCCGCGCTCATGGCCGGGTTCTTTGTACCATCATCACGCAGAAAATTTAGAAAAAGAGCAATTAAAAAATTGTAAGTTTGTTGCACTCAAAGCCTTTGGAACTGGTAATGAAGTGCGCTATGGGTACTACCCAAGCGGCTTGGTAACCATTATGCGCACCTTTAAGCCCGACATAATTCATGTTGAACAAGGCGACAACGCACTCAGCCTTTTCCAAAGTATTATTTTTGCAAAATTGTTTTGCCGAAAAGCAAAATTATCATTCTTTACCTGGGTAAACTGGCACCACAAATTTTCTCTCAAGTACCGCATGTTTTGGGGCTGGATAGAAAAATTTAACCGCTTCTTTACGCACGGAGCTATTGCCGGCAACCAAGATGCAAAACAACTATTGGCAGAAAAAGGCTTTACCAAAACAACAACCGTGTGTCCACAGCTAGGCATAAACCTAAAAACATTTAAGCCGGCACACGTTGAACACCACCGCCACCGCTACATTGGCTACATTGGCAGAATTGTTGAAGAAAAAGGCGTTATGCTGCTGGCACAAGCGTTTCATTCGCTGCACACACTGTTTCCTGACTGGCGATTAATTTTTATTGGCACAGGACCTTTTGAAAAGCAACTCATCGATTACGTAATTACCCACAAATTAATTGATGTGGTTGAATTTCGGGACCCAATAACACACGATAAAGTGCCCAACGCACTGTCGTTTATTGATATTTTAGTACTGCCATCGTACGACACCAATCGTTGGAAAGAACAATTTGGGCACGTTTTAATTGAAGCCATGGCATGCAAAGTTCCGGTTCTTGCAAGTTCTGCCGGCGAGATTCCCAACGTAGTAGCACAAGCTGGCTTGATATTTGAACAACGTAACGAACAATCATTAACAACATATTTACACACACTCATGAGCGACGCGCACCTGCGCAACCAACTCGGAGAAAAAGGATATCAACGAGTAAAAAATCACTATTCGCATCAAGCAATTGCCAAAGCAACGCATGACTTTTGGCAATCTCTTTAAAAAAAAGGAGAGAGACTGTGAAGATTACTGTTATTGGTGCCGGGTACGTAGGCCTGGTCACCGCCGCGTGCTTTGCGCAAAAAGACAACCAAGTCACGATTGTTGAAAACAATCAAGCAAAAATCGCCGCACTCCTGCAAGGCATTGTTCCATTTTATGAACCTGGCTTAGACCAATTGGTTGCCGCAGGTATTGCTGATAAAAAAATCAGCTTTGTTGCTGACGTTGAACAAGCGCTTAAAAACAATCAACCGGATGTTATTTTTTCCTGCGTTGGCACGCCATCACGCGAAGACGGCTCTGCCGATCTTTCATTTGTATGGCAAGTAGCACAAGAAATTGGCCAAGAAATTAATGGGTACACACTCGTTGTTAACAAATCAACAGTACCGGTGGGTACGGCAGAAAATGTTAAAGCAATTATTCAAGAACAGCTACGCTTGCGCTCTGCCAACATTTTTTTTGATGTGGCTTCTAACCCAGAGTTTTTAAAAGAAGGCGATGCACTGAGCGACTTTATGCACCCTGACCGTGTAGTAATTGGCGTTGATTCAGAAAAAGCGGCCCAGATTTTGGCCAAACTGTACCAACCCTTTTTAAAAAATCCTGATGAACAACTGGTCTGCATGGATATCCCTTCAGCAGAACTAACCAAATATGCTTCAAACGCCATGCTAGCAACACGCATTAGTTTTATGAACCAGCTAGCACTCTTGGCCGACAAAGTGGGCGCTGACATTGAAGATGTAAAAAAAGGTATGGCACTGGACCAACGCATTGGCAAACATTTTCTTAACGCTGGCATTGGTTACGGCGGTAGCTGCTTTCCCAAAGATGTTAAAGCCCTTATTCACACCGGCAAAGAGCACCACCTGCCCATGACCTTAATTCAAGAAGTTGATGCGGTAAATATGCAACAGCGCCAACTTTTTTTTAATAAAATAATCGACTTTTATGGCGATACCATTGTCAATAAACAAGTCGGCATTTGGGGCCTGGCTTTTAAACCGGAAACGGATGACATTCGCTACGCACCAGCTATCGACATTATTGCTCAGCTGATTACCCACGGCGCACAAGTAATTGCGTACGACCCAGTTGCTACCAGTAACATGCAACAACTTTTCAAAAATACCGTTACTTTTGCACAATCGGCAGAAGAAGTAGTTAAAGCAGCGGACTTTTTAATTATTCTAACCGAATGGCAGGAGTTTAAAACCTACGATATCACCAAGCTTGCCCAACTCAAAGACCAAGTAATCTTTGATGGCCGCAACTGCTTTGACCCAGAACTGATGCACGAGCAAGGCTTTTGTTATATCAACGTTGGCCGCAATGTGCACCATCAACAAACAAAGAAATTGTTTTCACCAAAAAAACAAGCACGTACGTGCCAACCACCATGCCAAGCAGCGTGAAAAAAAAGATCTTATTTGTTCATCACGGCAAAGGGCTGGGCGGGGCACCGCTCAGCCTCCTTTACTTGGTCAAGGGACTAGATCCTGAAAAATACCAAGCCGAGGTTCTTTTTTTACACAACTCCGATGCACTCAAACTTTTCCAAGAGCACGGCATCACGTGCCACGGCCCAGTCAACCGACACGACTTTGCTCATACAAAAATTTGGTGGTTCCGGTGGTACCACGCCATCTCACTGGCACGAGCGTGTCTGGACACCCTTAAAACAGTACACTCAATTGCCCGCCATTGGCTGGAAAAGATTCAACCCGACCTGGTACACTTGAACACCAGCTCGCTGATAGCCTGGGGCAAAATTGCCCACAAAATGAACATCCCAGTTGTCTGGCACATCCGTGAACCACTAGCGCCTGGATACCTAGGCGCACGCAGAGCTCTGATCAAGCGCAGCGTTGAACACTATGCAGCGGCAATTGTACCCATTTGTACTAACGACGCCCTGCCCTGGCACCACAACCCCAAAACGCATGTTGTGTACAACGCTGTTAACCAAACCGTATTTGATGCCAACCTAAACCCACATTCTTTTTTGGAATATCACCAGCTCGATACCTATTCACCAAAAATTTTATTTGTGGGTGGCCTTTCGCAAGAAAAAGGAACCTTGGTTTTATTAAAGATATTTGAAAAAATTTTAGTACACGTGCCACAGGCCCAACTCTTGATTGCTGGGTACTTCGATGTACAAACGCTTGGGACTATGAACCCAAAACGCTTCATGCCATACGGGCAATTTAACCACGCCGTCAGCACGCAATTAAAAAAAGTTAAACAATCGGTTCATCTTTTGGGCGCTATCAAAACAGTACCAGCTGCCATGGCGGCGGCCAACGTTATTGTTTTTCCTGCAACAGTTGGCCACTTTGCTCGGCCAATTATTGAAGCCGGTTTTATGAAAAAGCCAGTTGTTGCTTCTCAACTTGCTCCACTGGACGAGCTGGTAATTCATGAAAAAACGGGATACTTAATTGCACCTGAAAACCTTGAGGAGTGGGCCAGCAAAATCAGCCTACTGCTCCTCAATAAAAATAAACAAAAAACTATGGGACAAGCAGGATTTGATTTTTGTTCGCAAACATTTAGCCTGCCCAGCCAAATTACCAAAATTCAAAAAATTTATACCCAGCTTTTAAAGGAATAATAATGTCAGAGCACAATACCACCAAAGAATCGGTTGCGCGCTATTGGAACCAGGCAAGCTGCGGCACCGAGTTTATTAAAGAAATAAAACATTCACGCGAATATTTTGAAGCAATCGAACAGTTTCGCTACAACATTGAGCCGGAAATATTTGCCTTTGCACAGTTTACGCGCTTTCACGGCAAAAAAGTACTTGAGGTTGGCGTTGGGGCTGGAACCGACTTTGTGCAGTGGGTGCGCGCAGGCGCTCATGCGTACGGCGTAGATTTAACACACGAAGCGGTTACCAACGTTTTGCATCGCTTGGCAACCTACAACTTGGCCGCCTGCGATGTACAGGTTTCCGATGCTGAAAAGCTCAACTTTGCCAACAACAGTTTTGATTTGGTCTACTCGTGGGGCGTTATTCACCACTCGCCAGACCCGGTCCAATGTTTACGTGAAATTGTACGCGTAACAAAACCAGGGGGCAGCATAAAAATTATGGTTTACAACCGTCGCTCTCTTTTTGCTTTTTATCAATATTTGCAGCACGGTCTGCTGCGTGGCAAGCCCTTTGCTAGCATGAAAAAAATATTGGCACAGCACCAAGAAAGCCCAGGGACCCAGGCTTATACGTTTAAAGAAATTAAAAATATCTTAAACGCTTTCCCGGTACGCATTAACAAGCTCCAGGCATGCACCACCAGCCACGACCTGTTGTACTACAAAAAAAATACGTTTATCAAGGCCTGCGCTTATGTTGCCGCTTGCTTGAGCGGCTGGGACCGACGCGGCTGGTTTATGACACTAGATCTTACCAAAAAAGAAGATTAAAACGTTATCATCTTTTGTATCTTCAAAATCATGGTCTCAGCATTTTTTTCGTTATTGTAACGGGCTTCATAACGGTTCACCAACCAGCCAAGGCCATTAAAAAAACCGTTGATCAGCGGTAACAATGGATACGAAATAATTTTATACAGCCAGCGCAACCAACCTGGCACTTTTTTAGAATGGAGTAGCTTGGCATCCAGACGGGCAACCGGATAGTAAAAACGATTATAAACTTTGGCTTTCAACTGATGGCACTCAAACCACCCTTCAACAATTTCAAGATTATGCTTGGCAAGTAATGTTTTTACCTCTTCAAATGAATAATGCTTATAGTGCCCGTACGGCTGGTGCTGATACCACCGCGGACTCTTTTCAGCCGGGCCCTGAACCACAAAGTTGGGCGTTGTTAAAAAGATAACACCGTCACTGGCCAAAACCTTGGGCAAAGCACTTAAAAAGTTATCTACATCGTCCAACGGAATATGCTCAAAAACTTCGGCTAGCAAAATAAAGTCAAAAGGTTTTTCTTGCTCGAGCGCTGGCACTAGGTCTTGCAACAAGCCCTCGCGCAACATGACGTTGGGGCAAGCCTGGCGCACACGGTCCCAACTCTGCTTGTTGCCTTGAACCTCAATAGCAACACCCTGCTTAAAAAACTCGGCCAGTAACCTGGTCAGCCGCCCGTCACCGGCTCCCACATCTAAAAACCGACCACGCTTAGCCCCAAAAATAACCTTTTCAAGTTGCCCAAGCCAAAACCTAACGGCATAGTCGGGCAGGCGGTTTGAAAAGCCCGTATGGATTTGACCTTGCTTGTACAATGAAGTATAACGGTTATACAGCATAAACACTCCCCTTTTTGGTTGGTTTTCAGGCCTAATGACGAACCTTTTTTTTCATGCTAAACTCACAGTCTAGATCGTATACTTGATCAAGTAAATACACTCGAATTTTGATGATAAACCAAGGAGCCACAGCGATGGAAGCAGAAGATATAAAAAACGAAGAACTTAATGATCAAAACGAAGAACAAACACAAACAGTTGAGTCACAACCAACACAAGAAACATTTCAAGAAAAGTTCATTAAACTCAGCGCTGATTTAGAAAATTATAAGCGCCGCGTGAGCAGAGAACGTGCTGAGTGGATGGATATGGCACAAATGAATCTCTTGGTTGCACTCTTGCCCATTTTTGACGAACTTGACCGCGCCCTTGCCTTGGCAAGCGCTGCTCAAACAGACAGCGCTAACAATGCCTGGCTTGATGGCTTGAAATTAATCCAAAAAAATTGGCAAAAAAAGCTTGAAGAAATTCATGTAAAAGTAATTGATGCAGCAGGTATGTTTAACCCTGAATTACATGAAGCGTTAATGCAAGTTGAAGACCCTGAAAAAGAATCCGGACACATTGTTCAAGTGTTTCACAAGGGCTATACCTTTAAAGACAAAGCAATTGTGCATGCAAAGGTAAGCGTCGCTAAATAAAAAGATTATGATTGTGCGCATACTGCGAAAAAAAATCTCTTCGTCAACCCGCCCTTACCGGCGGGTTATTAGCTTTAAGCGGTTTACCAGGCGTGCAAACCTTAATCAACTTCCCAATTTAATAACACTGGGTAATGCCTTTTTTGGCTTTAGCTCCATGGTCTTTGCCGCACACGGCAATTTTGCTGCAGCGAGTTATTTCATTTTGCTGGGTGCGCTGATGGACGCCCTGGATGGTCGCGTTGCGCGCTACGTTGGCGTTACCAGCGAGCTTGGTTTGCAACTTGATTCTCTAAGCGATGCTATTTCATTTTGCATGGCCCCCGCCTTTTTGACCTATTTTTGGGTCTTACGCAAGGTTGGTTTTATTGGCTACCTTGCCTGCGCTTTTTTTTTATTAGCAGGCATTGCCCGCCTGGCAAAATTTAATATCACCAGCCAAGAACAAGTAACTTCATTTGGCGGCATGCCTACCACATTGGCTGGCTGCTTTTTGGTAACAGTGCTACTCAACAGCCAAACAGCATTACTACAACCATCGTTTATTTTTTTTATTTTAGCACTCGTGATTTTTCTTGGGCTGCTCATGATCAGCCCAATACGCTTTCCTAGCTTTAAAAAAATGAGCAAAAATTGGTATGCGCTGAGCAGCTTACTCTGTGCAGCCTTCGTTATTAGCATGGGTTTTCTTAAAGTATTACTTTTACTTTTTCTTGCTTACTTTGTTTTTACCTTTATTCAGGCATTTGTTACCATCGTACGAAAATAACAATTTTCAAAAGGGAGATCGTTCATGCAATCACGTATCAACAAATTTCTTGCTCTGCCGGTACTGATCAGCCTCGCACTGGTTGGCGGAGGCATTTATTATCTTCATGAACGGCACAAAAAATTTGATCATCTAGAAAGCTTGCTCGACCAGTACGCATCAATGAAAGACTCGCTAGAAAAAGTACTGATACACAAAAATATACCTACCAGCACAGCAACCGTTACCTCCGAGCCACAAGATGAAACAACAATATCTTCCAGCTGGATCGACATTCAAAAAAAGGTAAAAAACACCGTCGTTCAAGTATTTGCTCAAATTAATGAATTTAACTGGCTAGAACCTTACAAAACACCGCGCCAAGGCGAGGGTGCCGGTAGTGGTTTTTTTATTAATGACCAAGGCCATGTTATTACCAATTACCACGTAGTGATGCAGTCTACCAACATCGAAATTCAAATTCCTCTATTTGGTATGGAACGCTTTGACGCAAAATTGATTGGTGCCAGCCCAGAACGCGACATTGCCCTACTTAAAGTTACCGACGAAGCACTTGAAAAAATTAAACAAAAACTTCATCCAATCCCCTTTTTAACTTTTGATGATTCTGACGCAGTTATCCGTTCGCAAGAAATTTTAGCGCTTGGCTACCCTCTGGCACAAAGCAGGCTTAAAAGCACACTGGGCATTGTAAGCGGGCGCGAAACGCTGGGCTACTTTGGTTATATTCAAGTAACCACGCCACTCAACCCAGGCAACTCAGGCGGTCCTGCACTCAATAACGCCGGCAAGGTTGTGGGCATTAACTCACGCGGCGTTATGGGCGCACAAAACGTTGGCTACATAATTCCTATCAACGAAGTTAAAAGCGCATTAAATGATTTGTACCGCGTTCCCTTGCTGCGCAAACCAACGCTGGGCTGCATCTTTACTTATGCAACACCTGAAATGGTCAGCTACCTGGGCAACCCAGATCAAGGCGGTTGGTACATTGCCAAAGTGTTTGACAACACACTGTTAAAAAAAGCAGGCCTAAAAAAAGACGATATGCTCTACAAAGTTAATGGCTACCGCATCGACATGTACGGCGAGCTTGATGTGCCATGGAGCGAAGATAAAGTTTCGCTTTTTGAGCTGCTTAACCGCTACAAGATTGGCGATACGTTAAACTTTTCAATTTATCGCAAAGGCAAGCCAATGGAATTTGCGTTTAAACTTGATGACAGTTACTTGCCACCCATCCGTACCATTTATTCCGAATTTGAACCAGAAGCAATTGATTACGAAATTATTGGCGGCATGGTGGTTATGCCACTTTCGCTCAACCACGTAAGTATTATGATTTCTGGCGTACCTAGCTTGGTAAAATACGGCCAGCCCGACAAACAACATACGCCGGCGCTGGTTATTACCCACGTTTTACCAAATTCACAAGCGTCGCGTGCACGCGTTTTGCGCCCTGGAGAAATTATTGCCGCCATCAACAACGAAAAAGTACAAACGCTGGACGACCTACGCAAAGCAGTCCTCAAGAGCAAAGACAAAGAATTTTTAACGGTAAGAACCGACAACAACTTGTACGGCGTTTTATCGGTTGATCGCATTGTCAAAGATGAGCCAATGCTTTCAGCACAATATTTTTATAAATCATCACCACTCATTGAACACCTACGAGAAGAGAAACGTGGCTAAAGAAAAAAAGCGTTTAGACGCCCTGATACAAGAACTGTACCCTCACTTAACGCGCAACCAAATACAAAGCTTTATTCTGCAGGGCAAAGTTAAAGTTAACGATGTTGTTAACACCAAACCAGGAACTCAGGTTGGCCTTGATGCCGTTATTGGCATGGAGGCCGACCAACCTAAATTTGCCAGTCGCGCCGGCTTTAAGCTTGAAGCAGCACTGGAGCATTTTAAGGTTGATGTTACCGATCTCGTTGCACTTGACGCCGGCATTTCAACCGGCGGCTTTACCGACTGCCTTTTGCAAAACGGCATTAAGCGCGTTTATGGCATTGATGTGGGCTATGGGCAAGTGCACGAAAAGGTACGCACCAACTCAAGTTTAATCTTGATGGAAAAAACAAACCTACGCCTGCTTGAAGGCCTGCCCGAAAAGGTAGATTTGGTCACGCTTGATTTGTCGTTTATCTCAATTTTAAAAGTCATGCCAGCACTGGTTAACGTTATCAAGCCAACGGGCAAAATTATCACGCTGATTAAGCCTCAATTTGAAGCTGAACGTGAAGATATCCAGCGCGGCGGCGTAGTGCGCGATGCAGCGGTTCATGAGCGGGTTATTGAAAAAGTTAAGCAAGGCATGAAAGAGTTTGGCTTTACCATGGTTGGCGTTATTGAATCGCCCATTGTTGGCGCTACATCTGGCAATAAAGAGTTTTTGGCTTTATTTGAATATTCTGCATAAAAAATCCCGCACAAACAGCAAAAAAGCCGCAGTGTTTACTGCGGCTTTTTTATTAACTTAATGTAAGAGAAAAGCTTACGCTTGTACCTCTTCTTCAATGTCTGCATTAATACTCATTTCAGCATCAAGACCAGCATCTGCTTCTTTTTGGTTTTGTGCTTGTACAAGTTTATACGTTATCCATGCGCCAAGGCCAACAGCAAGCGTGCCAGCAATAACTGCTTCATGCCCTTCGATTTTTGCTTTGCACTCACTAACCTTTTTGCTTACGTTATTTCTTACTGGATCGTAAATATTACTCTTCAAAGCTTCTTTGCATGAATCAAAGAGTACCATAGTAGCAAGAGTAGCAATAATAGCACCTGCATAATCAACTAGCTTGAAATCATCACTTCTTTTTTCAATCGCATCAAACACGATTTCACCAAAGCTTCTACCAACTACTTTTGGACTATCAAATTTATGCTGTGTATCCATAAAAATTTCTTGGCAAGCCTTAAAATATGCCACAACTTCTGGATCTTGAGGATCTGCCAATTCAAAATAAGTTTCAAGGAAATCGACATCTTCTTGTGAAAGTCCACCAAGACTACGCTCGATAGCCAATGGATCTTTGCTATTGGTAATTTCAAGAACTAACAAAGGTTTTTTTGCAGGAATCAACATCGAACCAAAATGCTTTTCAAGATACTTCTTGATTGCCTGAAAGTCTTTCGTATCGCGCAATACCCACTTCATAGGCATACCGACCTTATACTGATCAACCAAAACAGTTCCGTCATACTTTCTGTCTGGCAAGAAAGAAATGTCCTTCAGCAAATTATCCAAAAACTTGCCAATAATCGTCTTGCGATAGCCACGAAGCTTTTGATCAAGCTTTAAGCCTGGGTCGGCAAAAATAATCGTGTTACGAATGACAGTCAAATTTTCAAAGTCAGCAGCACTCTTGGCACGACGCGGACCTTGCTGTTTGTCTAATGTACCACAAGCAATCGTAGTAATTTCATTTTTTCCTGGATGAAAAACAATCATATACGGATCTTCGGCACACGTTTTAAAAAAACAAAACTGTTGATCTAGCGTTTGAAACTGCTTTCTTGACTCTTCGGACAAGGTACGTCCGGCCATGAGTGCCTCAATATCATAAGCAGAAAGTGTACCCATAAATAACACGGCCGACATGACCAAAATATTTCTCATATTCATAAATAATCCACCGTAAAAATAACAAACTGACCCACAACAAAGTAAATGCCCACAAGCATTTTGCATCGATCATAGTGTATGCAAACAATAATATTTTTCAAGCAAATGCTTGTAGCAAACACATAATAAGCAAGCTTAGAAAGGCAAAAACAGGGTAAACCAATAAGATGGCAGCCCACTTAACATAGGCATAATGCTGACAGGCCATGAAAAGACCGACAGTCAAAAGTGGGTACAGCGCAATTTGAACGTAAAACAAAACCCGCTCTGCCAACGCCAACAGCAGCTCACGCCAGGCATCGTGCGCAAGCAAAGCTCGATACAGACACAAACGTTGCATGAGCACAAAAAGCGATGGCTGTTCGTGCTGCATTGAAAGTCGCAGAAATAAGCTGGGCAAAGCAAGAACTTCGTTTACCAATTTCTTTTGTTCGTTTGAAGCAGCGACAAAAAGTTCGCCGTCACAAAGCGTTATCTCCTGATTTTGGTAATCAAGTTGAAAGGTGGGCGCTGTAATAAGCTTTTCAAGCGAGCCGTTGGGATTGCGGTAGACAAGCAGCAGGTCTTTGCCGAAGGCTCCCGTCTGCCCTGAGTCCAAAAAACCAACATAACAAAAAAGATGCTCTTCAAGCATGAGCCAGCTGGCCGTAATGCGGCCCGAAACACCACCCTTAAATGTTTCTTTTCTAAACGTCTCAGCCCGGTCAACAGCCGTGAGCACACCAACTTCATACAGCGGCACCGCCAACGTCAGCAAGATAAAGCCCGCACTTAAAAAAAGCGTAAGCACCCGCGCCCTGCCCGCACCAAGCAACTGCAGCGTTTGCCACTCACCGCGCTGCCATAGCTCGCGCAGCAACAAACACGTGGCAAGCCAGCAGGCAACCGGCCACATGCGCGCAAAGGTGGGTACCATGTTGAGAGCGGTAAAGTAAGCAACCTGCCAAAACGTTGCCTGTTGCACACGCACAAGCTTTTCGAAAAATTCGAGAAAGTTGTAAAGCAGCGACAAAACAAAACTGATGCTCAAAAAAGCTGTAAAGAACCGTTTGTAAAAGTAGCGAATAAAAACCATTGGTTGTAAAAACTACTTTTGTTGCTCGCCTGGCTGATAATTGATCAATGATTCTGGCGTAATCAAGCCGCACGAAACCAACGTTTTTACCGCCTCTTCAAAGGTGATATTGGTATGAATCAAATCGCTTTCAGGCAAAATGAAAAAATACCCGGTTGTTGGATTTGGAGAGTTAGGCATAAAAACTTTATAGAAACGCTCATCGGGCGTTTTTTTCAAGTGATTAGGAATAATTTTTTGATAACTGTCATCTGCCGGTTCAAGTAAAAAAGCCAAATGATAATTGCCCGGACGTGGGTACGTAATCAGCACCACTTCACGAGACTTTACATTACCTTTTTTAGACATTCTAAAGAAATCTACCAACATTTTTGCTGAAGAATAGACAATGCGAATAAAAGGTATCTTAACAATTAAACGCTCAAAATAATGCACCACACTGTGCACAATAACAATCTTAAGCACAAAACCAAGTAACAAAATAAAGACGGTAACAACAATAAATTCTGAACCGTACATGCGATGGAAACTCTCTGGCCCAAATTCACGCAATGGCTCAAGAAGTCTAAATGCAAAATCATAAGTAAATTTAATAACAAATACCGTAAGCGCAATAGGAATAATCGTAAATAAACCGTTCAAAAAAAGCGATCTAAAAAATGATCCAATATCGTGTAACTTTTTAACAATTTTCATAAATATTCTCCTCATTAGAAAGCGCCTGCTGCAAGTTGGCAGCCAAGCTTTGAGCAACACTCAGCGCTCGATCATTAGTTGGGGCTTCTGTCATAACACGCAATAAATTTTCGGTCCCTGAATAACGTACTAAAATACGGCCTTTTTGCAACTCTTGCTCATGCTTAGCAATAATTTGAGCAAAAGGCTGGTCGGTAAGATCGTGCTTACGCTGAACCGGCACGTTTACCAGCACCTGCGGATATTTTTCAGTTGAAACCATATCCCAGTTTTGGGTTGATAGCATTGACTCCAAAATTTTAAGCGCTACAAAAATGCCATCACCAGTGCGAGAATAATCTTTAACAATAATGTGCCCAGACGTTTCGCCACCCAGCAAAATGTCGCACTCTTCCATTTTTGCTGAAACATATTTGTCACCAACCGACGTGCGAATCAGCTCTACACCTGCCTGATTAATTGACTGCTCAAAGCCACTGTTGGTCATAACCGTACCCACTACATGCTTGGAAAGAGCGTAGCGCGGCAAGCGCAACAGTAAACTCAGTGCATCGTCGCCATCTTTAACCTCGCCCAGCCGATTAACGGCAATCACGCGGTCGCCATCACCATCAAAAGCAAAGCCGGCATGCGCCTTGTGCGCAACCACCGCAGCTTGAAGGTTTTCTGGATGCAGAGCGCCGCAGTTGTTATTGATGTTGGTCCCGTTGGGGCTGACATTGAGCACCACCACGTTGGCACCAAAGCTTTCAAAAATCATGGGCGCCAGTTGGTAGGTAGCCCCGTGGGCACAATCTAAAACTATTGTGGTACCAGCCAAAAAGTTTTCAGGGAAAAAAGTTGCCATTAGTTTGCCATATTCAGCACCTGCGCCTGCCCACACGGCACGCTCTTGCACATCTGCAGGCAACTCTTCAGGCTCACTCATGGCCATAAAATTATCTACAATATCCTGCTCGTCAAGCTTGGTTAACTTGCACGCACGCGCATCAAAAATTTTTAAACCATTGTCATAATGCGGATTGTGAGAAGCAGAAATCATTAAACCACAATCAAAAGCCTGATCGTGATTAATCAGTTGAAACACCGCTGGAGTTGGTATCACGCCAGCATCAATAACGCTAATGCCCGCTTGCTCAAGGCCCGCCCACACCGCTTGTTTAATCCGCGGGCACGATTCACGCGTATCGCTTGCCAGCAAAAGTTGCGGTGTTGGCTTTGCATATTTTTTTATAGCCCACAGCCCCAGGGCTTTGCCAAATTTTTGCAAGGCGCTGGCAGTGAACGGATACTGATTTGCACGGCCACGAATGCCATCGGTACCAAAAGTAATCAAATGTTTCACTCTGATGATTCCTTTTTTGTAATATTAAAAAATAACTGCTTAGGGAAGTTTTTTTGAACGATTTTCTTAATCGTACCGATTATGTTATAATAAAACAAGACTTCAGTCGTAACAAGCGAGGTAATTATGAGCTTTTGGTTTTTGGTGTCATGCTTTTTTATAGGCATTGCCGTTTCTTCCTCAGTCGGCCCTATTTTTATTTGGACTTTTAACCGCGGCGCCCGCCATGGTTTTTTTCAAGCATTTCCCATCGCGCTGGGCGCAGCACTGGTTGACGGTATTTATTTTTCTTTGGGCCTGCTTGGCGGTCTCAAACTACTTGAAACTTCGCGCAATATTCTTTTGGGTATGGACATTATTGGCGGTATCATTTTGGTAGTGCTTGGCGCGCGGACCATTATGGAACACCAGAAACAAATTCAAAATATCCAAGTCAGCGGCTTTTTTAAATCAGTCAGCAAATCATTTTTAGTCACGCTCTTCAATCCCTTTACTGCCCTTTTTTTTATGTTTGTCAGCGTTCAACTGCTCCCTGCGGGCATGCTCAGCCTTTCAACCTGGCAGGTTGCCATGGGCAGCACCATGGTCTTTGGCGGTTCATTATGCATTCTTTCAACGGTCGGCTTAATTGCCAGCTACGTGGGCAATGCCATTAGCCACCGGGCCTTGCGCCTGGTTTCTTTGTGCACCGGTACCCTCTTTTTAATTGCCGGTGTTTATTTATTGTGTGACTTTGTACTGACTATGATTAAGATTATCCGGGCTTTGTAAGCGGACGTCGCCTGAAGGCTATGCCCCCCAAAAACCACCTATTTTCCCCAATCTAGCAAACCGCAAGAAATGCTTTATTTTACGCTATTATCTTGCATTGATTTGACATTGTTTCAGCACATGAGAAAATTAACCCATTGAATCAGTGTTATTAGTCTAGCCTTGGGGGATTTTTCATGAAACGCTTTTTATCACTTTCTCTTATCGCTCTTTCGCTCACAGCACCGGCACAGGCCGCCATGGAACCAAAATCATTAAAACAGCTGGCTTTTGATGCAATCAAACCAACTTTAGGCACCATAGATCTTACGCAATCACCAACAGCTGCTGATAACTACGCTCTTAAGATAATTTGTAATGAAAATCTCTTGCCATCGCTCAATTTAAGACTCAAGTTTTATGAGCAAAATAATCTACTAAAAACTCAAAGTTTTGCACCCCCGTGCGTTACTTTGGCAGGCTTTCTCTATGATGCAACATTCTCGCATGTAACCATGCTCAATCCCAACACGTTCTTTGCCATCCAGCACGGCGCCAATAGATTAGACTTCGCCGGCCGAATGATAATGTTTTATCGCGGTATCAAAAAATGGAGAACTATTGATACAGACTGCCAAGCCTCCGGCATTACCGTTCTTGACCCTCAAACTATTGCCGTTATCAATTCATCAAATACCGTGAAAATATTTACTTACGCTCAAAGAAGCGACATTGAGTGCACCCGTCTCGACCGTCCTACTATTTTGCTCGCACAATATGGCTTGGAAGACACCAGTTATGGTCCATTTCGATATTGCTCGCGCTGGAATTACCAAACCGATCCAGAGACCGCTACGCTTCACGAACAAAGTGTCAGAGTCCATGAAGAAGTGCCGGGAGCTAACGACTACCCATCAGATGAACATCCGCTTTATAATGAAGCACTTTGTGCCAACTATTCTGAAAAAACTCGCGTAATCATGCTTGATAAAAACACGCTTGTTACCAACTATGACCAAGAACCTCTAAAGGTACACACATTCCCCACTCCCCTTGAACTTGCGCTCATCATCAAACTGCGCACCATAAGCGCTTCCGGAATTCACCAGATTTCTATGCATCCAGAATGGCAAGAAGTTTTTGAAAAGCTTATGCCGCAATTCAAAGAAGAATTTGAGCATCTTGAAATTGTCAACGAGATCGATTACTTACGAGATCCTATTTTTATCAAAAATGCCTACTTTCTTACACCAAATTTTCCAGACGTCATACCTGAAAATCTTATTTTACCAGCTCTTTTGGACGATACCCAAAGCTATCAACCAGCCAACTCAAGATCGTTAGACCAAGCTTATGAGCCAAAACGGGAACACCCAGAATCTCGCCAAGACTTTAAAGAAGGCTCTAAGCGACGACGCAGATAGAAAATAAACGAATACGGGGCGTAGCTCTCAGGCAGCCCCCAAATCACTCAAAAACGCCACTTTTTAGGTCTTAGACTGCTTACCCAAATACCCCCTTTTTGACTTTTTTTTGAGGCCCACCCCTCAAATTCTTGAAAAATCCCCACTTTTGCAGGTTTTAAAAAATTGTCCATTTGACATTGTTTCACAAATCTATACAATAATACTATGTAAAATTGTAATTATATGTGCGCCATTTCTGGAGGTTATGATCATGAAACGTTTTTTATCAACTTTATTGCTCATTCTTGCACTCGGCCTGCCAACGGCAAACCCTGCCGCAAGTTCAAGCAGCTCAGAACCAAGTATCCCTGTTGGCCTTCAATCCGTCAGCATGCCAAGGCTTATTTGGTTCGCCAGTTCAGGACATATTGAAGAACTTAGAAAGATTCTGCCGGGGCTTTCAGCAGAACAAATCAACAATACTTTTTTTGATGATCGCAATGCTTTGATGTGGGCCGCTCAGCATGGCCATACTGCCTGCTTACAAGCCCTCATCGAAAAAGGTGCCAACGTCAATGCTGCCAACAACTTCGGCAACACCCCCCTGCATTCGGCCGCACTAAATGGCCATCTTAACTGCCTACAAGAACTCATCAACAAAGGTGCCAATGTCAATGCTGCCAACAACTTCGGTAACACCCCCCTGCATTCGGCCGCACACGATGGCCATCTTAACTGCCTACAAGCCCTTATCGAAAAAGGTGCTGACGTCAATGCTGCGACTATCAACGGCACCACCCCCCTGCATTTCGCCGCAAAATATGGCCATCTTAACTGCCTACAAGAACTCATCACGAGAGGTGCCAACGTCAATGCTGCTCCAACTACAGGACCATACCAAGGCGTCACCCCCCTGCATTCGGCCACACAACATGGCCATCTTAACTGCCTACAAGAACTCATCACGAGAGGTGCCAACGTCAATGCTGCTCCAACTACAGGACCATAC